>CAYNNJ010000051.1:0-5666 GCA_964398755.1 uncultured Bdellovibrionales bacterium | reverse complement strand
CTTTCGCGCCATCGAACATTTCTTTGCTCGCTTCGCCGAACAGGGAGCTCACTGGTCGAGACCGTCCCTACTCGCTCGACTGTTACCGGCACGCTCACAAGAAATGTTACCGATGTCACCCGGAGAAAGAAAATGAAAGGTATCGGGAAGAAGCTGTAGTACGACCACATTCTCCCTCCCAAGAATCCTCTCGGGCGAATTTTGAGCCGAAGCAGGTCTTTTTGTGAAAGCAAAAAGTTTCGGATCAAACTTCAATAAAAATCTCGCTGGGATTTTTATGGCCAGAGAGGGTTGCTTGGGAGTGGGGAATATTTACCCATAGGATGGGAAGCAATGGAGTACTCAGCAATCTCACCTCGTACCGTGTATAATAGAGGAACGACTATGCTCCCACTCTATTATCGGCAAAATCATCGCTTGTTTACGCGAAACCTCCTGTTTCTCGCTTTTGGCGCGATTGTTATCATTGGACTCCTCTATTGGTTTGTCTTTCGTACGCCGGTGGTGCCGGCCGATGAGGAGACGCCTCTCCCAGAAAATACCTCAACCCTTTCGGATTGGGTTGATGAGCAACCGGTGCTTCAGGATGAGGTGGAACGCCCGCCATCCGTCAAAGAGAAGGAGTACCCGGTGCTCCCTCCGCCTCCGCCTCCAATTATGGCCAAAATGAAGACGCGAGGCTGTGTGGCCGACGGCTTTCTCTCGGGCTATGGTGGCGACACCAATAGTTCGGTTGCCCTCATCAATCGCTCCCAGTGCTACTATCTCCACCGGGCACTCGAGACGTGGCTTGATCCACCGGACTTTGGTGAGGCGCGCGACATCATGGATCGGGTAACCAAGCCCAATACGGTTTACGGGATGTTTATAGCGGAAGCCATCGATACCAAAGCGAACTACTACTATCCCGATGAGAAGCGTGACTTTGACTTTGGCGAGATGTGTCGCGTCGGGAGCAAGAACTATTGGGGCGAGCATACTTGTAAGCCCTCGCTCGAGCGTCCTGAGTATCGTAAGTACGTCGAGTACATCACCGATGAGGCCATGAACATGGGCATTCAGAGCTTTCTCTTTGGCCAGGTGTTTTATCAGGATAGTGCCGATCACGAGGCGACGCGCATGCCAGAAATCATCCGTCATATGCGAGATCATGCCGAGTATCTGGGTCTTGAGATAGTGATCGGGGCGCAGACCAATGATATCGAAGACGAGTCGTATCTCCGTCTTTTTGACTATATCGAGGGCGGAGTGGGGCTACAGCGTGATGGCAGTGTCGAGAGTGGGGCATGCTTCTCGCGCTGGTGGAAGGAGCCAGGCGACTGGTGCTGGGCGCTCCTCTGGCATCCGCGTTTTGCTGACAAGGCGAATAATGTTTTTGTCCACTTTGACTGGAGTGGCAAGTTGGGGGATGACATGAGTGTCTTTACCCGGATGGATCGAAATGAACGGGCTGTGACCCTCAAGCGACTTCATGGCTATTTCACTGGTCGTGATATCGGATTCTTGATGCCGATGCTGGCGACCCTCCACAAGGACAATGGAGGCTGTAGCGGACCAAAAAAGCGATTTTACTCTGCCAGTCGTAAATACACCTGTCAGGATGAAGAGGTCATCAATGAGATTCTCGGGAGCTCCAAGAGTCGTGAGTCGCGCTAAAAACTGATATACTAAAGGGAGATAAATTACGGAGCATGCCGAAAACATTTACGAGAACCAAAGAAGATTTTGTCTGTGAACACTGTGGAAAACACGTGGCGGGGGATGGCTATACCAATCACTGTCCATCCTGTCTCTACGCGAAGCATGTGGATATCCATCCCGGGGATCGTGCCGAGGTCTGTCAGGGACTGATGGAGCCGATCGGGTATGAACGGGTGGATGGTCGGGAGCGACTGACTCATCGCTGTCTCACCTGCAGTATCGTCCGCAAGAATCGAGTGCAGGAACAGGATGACTTTGAGATGGTGCTTGCGATTGCTAAAAAACAGAGTAAAACAGTCTAGCAGGGGAACAAATACAAAATTACTATGGAGTGGAAGCGATTTGGAGCTATGGGTGTCGATCAGGCACTCGTGGAACTGGAAACAACTCGGAGCGGTCTCGGACGAGAGGAGGCGCGAAGGCGACTCCGTGAGGAACGCGATCACCGCATCAAGCCGGGGACATCGGCTCTGTGGAAGACGCTCCGGGCTCGGTTGTCTTCATCATTTCTTTACCTTCTTCTCGCGGCTGCCGGTCTGTCTTTTTTCTTGGGTGATACTCTCGAGGGAGCACTCATCATGCTCTTTATTGCCATCAACATCGGTCTTGAGACGTATCAGGAGTATCACTCGGCCAAAGCACTTTCGCTCCTCAAGCGCTATCTTGTGGTTCACTCGCGAGCCTACCGTGATGGCAAAGTGACCCGGGTCGAAAGTGCGCGAGTGGTTTCGGGTGATATTATCGTCGTTGAAGCGGGGGATCGATTGCCGGCGGATGTCCGCTTTCTTCATACCAATGGTCTCGCCATTGATGAGAGTGTCATGACCGGGGAATCGCTCCCTTCTCAGAAAGTAGCCGGACTCCTCTCCGTGCCGGCGGTGGAGATGCATGAGGCGCACAACATCGGCTTTGCGGGAACGGTTGTCACGAGTGGGTGGGGTGAGGGAGTCGTCTTTGCTACCGGATCGGAAACGGCCTTTGGGGATATAGCGACCTTGACGGAAGAGACCGACAAAGAAACCGCTTTTGAAAAGGGGATTCGTGAATTCAGTCGGTTCATCCTGAAACTCGTCCTCTTTACTCTCGCCATCATCTATGTCGCGAACATCCTCATTCGGGGTGAGGGTGGAAGTAGTATTGAGCTCCTTATCTTCTCGCTCGCGCTCGCGGTCTCAGTAGTCCCCGAGGCGCTCCCCGTCATTCTCACTGTGGCACTGTCGCGGGGCTCGCTTCGTCTCGCTGAGAAAAAAGTCGTGGTGAAGCGCCTGTCGGCAATCGAGGACCTCGGGAGTATCGAGGTACTCTGCTGTGACAAGACAGGGACGCTTACTGAGAACCTCCTCTCAGTTTCTCAGGTGAGAGCGCATGATGAGCGGGCGGTCCTTAAGCTCGCCTTTGCCAGTTGCCTCGTCGTGCCGACTGATCGAGGGAAACTCCACGATGCTTTTGATCTAGCTCTTTGGAATGCGCTCACGCCCAAGGAACACGAAGAAATGAAGCGAGGGAAGCGCATCGATGCCATTCCTTTTGATCCGGAACGGAGGCGAAATAGCGTCCTCTATGAGACTGCTCAGGGACGAACGGTTATTGTGCGGGGAGCGCCGGAGGAGATCCTTCTTCGGTCACGGGATATCTCGGCTTATGAGCGGAAAGAACTCATGCAGTGGGTAGCGCGAGCTGGCCGAGAGGGGAATCGGGTGATTGCCGTCGCCCAAAAATCTTTTGCTCCCGGGAGAAAGTACACCCTCTATGAAGAACAGGATTTGGAATTTTCCGGACTCATTGCCTTTCGTGACGAACTCAAGCCTACGGCGCGTGAGACCATTGATCGGGCCAAGCGGCTCGGAGTCACCGTCAAGATTATTACCGGTGACAGCCAGGAGGTGTCCGGGGCGGTCGGGCATGCGGTCGGACTCATCGCGAGCCCTGACATGGTAGTGACTGGGAAAATGCTTGATGCTATGACGGAATCAGAACGGCGGATCGCTATCTGGGATGGCGTTGTTTTTGCTCGGGTTTCACCGCACCAGAAGTTCGAGATTATCAAGGTGCTTGAGGAAAAGTATGAGGTAGGATTCTTGGGCGAGGGGATCAATGATGCCCCGGCGCTCAAGCTGGCGAACGTCGCCATCGTGGTGGAGAGCGCTTCGGATATCGCTCGTGAAGCGGCTGACGTGGTTCTTCTCGAGAAAAGTCTCTCGACCGTTATCGACGGGATTCGGGAGGGGCGCACCATTTTTGCCAATATTCTGAAGTACCTCCGGGTGACACTCACCTCAAACTTCGGCAATTTTTACTCGGTGGCGCTGGCGTCACTCTTTATCCCGTTTGTGCCACTTCTCCCGCTCCAGATACTGCTCCTCAATCTCCTCTCTGATTTCCCCATGATTGCTATCGCGACGGATACGGTTGATCCTGAGGAACTCGAGAAGCCCAAGAACTACCAGGTCCATAGTGTCGTACTTATGGCGACCCTCCTCGGTGGAGTGAGCTCCGTCTTTGATTTCATCCTCTTCGGAGCGTTGTATCGAGTGTCGCCCGAGACGCTTCAGACGGCATGGTTTCTCCTCTCAGTCCTTACCGAAATCATCCTCATCTTTTCTCTCCGGACTCGTTTTAAGTTTTTTCTGGCCAAGCGGGCATCGCCCACACTTCTCTTTCTCTCTCTTGGAGCCTTTCTCTTTGCTTTGGTACTTCCGTTTATCCCGTATATGACTGGACTCCTCCATTTCGTTCGACCGACGCCAGGACTCCTCCTCTTTGTCGGCGTGCTCGCCTTGGGCTATTTCTTTGCCACCGAAGCGGTCAAGAGCTTTTACTATCGTCATGTGCATGCCGGAGCCCGGTAGGTTTGCCACAAAAAAATCCCTCACGGATCGTGGGGGATTTTTGTTTTCGGCTCCTCTCTACTACTTTTTCTCAGTCACTTCAGTCGTGATGCAGGCTATAGCCTCAGCTACCGACTGACTGCCAAGGGGTCCTTCACCGCGCTTTTCGAGGGAGACCATCTGACCCTCAATTTCTTTGTCGCCAACCACCATGAGATACGGAACTTTTTCCATTTTGGCCTTGCGGATGCGTTTGCCGAGGGATTCGTCGGAGGCATCGAGCTCGGCGCGGAGGCCAGCCTGGAGGAGGGACTCGACAACACTCTTCCCATACTCATGGTGTCCGCCGCCCACCGGGAGAACGACGACTTGGACCGGAGCGAGCCAGGTGGGGAAAGCCCCGGCATAGTGTTCAATGAGAAAGGCGATGACTCGTTCGATAGCACCGATAGACGAGCGATGGACGACAACGGGGCGCTTCTCGGTGCCATCTTTGTCGATATAGGTGAGGTTGAAACGATCAGGCATACAAAAGTCATACTGAACCGTAAAGGCCGTATTTTCTTTCCCGCGGGCGTCTTTCATCTGGATATCGATCTTTGGTCCATAGAAGGCGGCCTCACCGGTTGCTTCGACAAAAGCGCCACCACGATTCTTGAGGACCTCGCGGAGCATCGCTTCACCTTCGTCCCAGGCCGTATCGTTCTTGTAATACTTCTGATCATCAGCTCGGTCACCAAGGGAGAGCCGGTACGAATAATCTGTTCCCAAAGTAAGTCCAAAAACAGATGAGACGTGTTCGATGAGATCAAGCGCCTTACTAATTTCACTCGCTGCCTGGTCCTTGTCGGCGCAAATGATGTGAGCATCAGCGAGGCAGAAGCTCCGTACTCGGACGAGACCGGAGAGTTCCCCTGAGCCTTCATAGCGATAGAGCTTGGCGAGTTCGGCGATGCGGAGAGGGAGTTCGCGGTAACTCTTGGGACGGTCGGCGTACACCTGGAAATGGTGTGGGCAGGTCATGGGGCGGAGCATGAACTCGTGCTCGTCGATTTGGATCGGGGCGTACATCGAATCCTTGTAGTAGGGATAGTGTCCGGAGGTTTTGTAGAGGTCGAGCTTGGCGATATCCGGAGT
>CAYNNJ010000050.1:0-5692 GCA_964398755.1 uncultured Bdellovibrionales bacterium | reverse complement strand
CACTTTGCCCTACCAGCTAAGAAGCTACTTCCTACAAGCTGACTTTTTACTTCCCCTTCCGAACAAAGTCATAAGCGGAAAGAGCAGCGACTACTCCATAACCTGCAGAGATATTGTTCTGCTTGTACGGCATATCTGTCGCGTCACCAGTCGCAAATATACCGGGTGCGGACGTCGCGGTCGTACGGCCATCGATAATAATCTCGCCTCGTTCGTTGAGTGTAAGGAGATCCTTCACAAATTCTGTGTTCGGAATCATCCCGATTTCGACAAAGACACCCTGGAGTTCGATAACCTGTTCCTCTCCTGTTTCCGCGTGCTTCAGTCTGACACCAGTCACGGTCGTTTCACCGAGTACCTCCTGCGTCAGTTGCTTATACATAACCGTCACCTTAGGTGATGCGAGAATCTTGTCCTGAGTAATTTGATCACCCTTGAGTTCCCCCGAGCGAACAACAAGGAGCACTTCGCTCGCATACGGAAGGAGATCCTCGACGGCCTCCAGGCCAGCATTGCCACCCCCAACCACCACCACTTTCTTATTGCGGAAAAAAGGTGCATCACAAGTCGAACAGTAGACCACACCCTTCCCCACGAACTTCTCTTCTCCAGGCACATTGAGATGACGATGGCGTCCGCCGGAAGCGACGATCACCGTCTTCGTTTCGTACTGTTCACCCTTTTCGGTTTCTACGATGTATCCGCCCTCGGCTCGAGACGAAACCCGCGAGACTCGCGCTCCGGTCTGTATCTCAATCCCCTCCTGAGCCCGGAGGTGTTTCTCGAGTGACTGACCAAACTCAAAGCCGGAAATGGTCACCGTACCAATCCAGTTTTCGATGCTCGCTGAGACTGTCGACTGACTCTGAAAACTCTCCGTGAGGAAAAGCGTCTTCATCTGCTTCCGAGCCATATAGACGCCAGCTGCAATCCCGCCTGGCCCTCCACCGATAATGATGCAATCGTACATAGATTTTTATAAAACTGATTACTTGTTTAAAAAAGAAGGAGGCATCGCTTTCGCGAAAACCTCCTATACGCATCAGTCCTCCCGAATAGGGTTACGACGTGGATAGCCACCGTCAATCTTAAACGTCGTGCCTGTAACGTAGGAATGAGAGTCCATCATGGTAGCGGCGATAAACTTTGCCGCCTCAATTGCCTCGCCCTGTCGTGCCATATAGACGAGCTTCAATTCACGCTCAAGCATCCCCTTCGGCAATGAATCATTCATACCCGTATTGATCCAACCTGGCGCAACACCGATGAGTCGAATATTGAACGGGGCGTACTCTTCAGCCAGGCTAACAACCAGGCCGTCAAGTGCACGCTTCATGTCATCGTACGGAAGTGATTGGGCCGAAAACGAGTTGTCACCATTGGTTGAAGTAACGATGACGAATAACCCTTGGACACCCTTCACCTTCATCCGTTCAGCCAGCACCTTGGTCGAGGCGACACATCCTCGGTAGTTCGTGTTGTAGACCTGATCGACATCTTCAAGTTTCAGATCCTTGAACGGAATATTCGGTGAGATGCCAATGGCATCGACAACACCGGTGATTTCCCGCCCGGCCTGCTTCACGATCAATTCCACTGCCTGCTCCATCGAAGCGATGCTTGAGCGGTCAATCTTGGCCGTATAGGCTGTGACGCCCCAGGTCTCAATCTCGGCTTTCAGTGCTTCTGCTGCTGCTTGATTGCCACCATAGCCGACAGTGATGATTTCGGCGCCATTGGCCGCCAAGGCGCGAACTACTTCCGAACCAATCCCACCACTCCCACCCAAAACAAGAATGTGGTTATTTGGTTGCATCTTGATAAGGTACTGAGACTTGTCCATATATGTTTCCTCGTTTGGTTTGGTTACACGTAAGGTACTACTGCATTTTGAATAGGGATTTGAGATAGGCTTCGTCAATCTTCTTTTTCCCATCCCACTTACAGGCGATATCGTCTTTCAAGAGTTCTACCCCGAGCATGGCCACCGCTTCGCGGATAGCCGTTATCTGGGCAATCACCGAGAGACAATCCTGCTTTTCCTCGACCATCCGCCTCACACCCTTCAACTGTCCCTCAATTCGCGCAATGCGGGAAAGGACGGGCGGTACTTTTTTGGTGCTTGGCATAGGTGTAAGAAAAATATACCCTCTGGGGGTATAATACACCCCCATCTGACTTTCGTCAAATAGGGGTGAAATAACCAAAAATCAAATCACAAATGCCAAAAAATACCCTGACAAAGTATGAAACTCGAATCAGGGGACATGAAAAAAGGCCTATCGGCCTTTCATACTTCATTCTTCATACGTCATAATGCATGCACTACCTTCCGGAACTGATCCCCCCGATCAAATTCATTCTGAAACATCCCGAAACTGGCCGTCCCAGGCGATAGGAGAACCACGTCACCCGGCTCGGCACACGCCTCGGCCATGCGCACGGCCTCTTCCATACTCGCTACGACATCAAAGTGACGCTCTGATTCGCTCGGTGGAAGGAGTGCTCGCATGGCGTGAATAATTTTGTCTGTCCCCTCCCCTCGAAAGAATATCACTCGCTTCGGACGTGCGAGGAGCTCCTTGGCTAACCGCTCAAACGGCAGTTGCTTGTCACTCCCTCCAGCCAACAGAATAACCGGTTCCTGAAAAGACCGAAGTGACGCAATGGCGGCGTCAGGAATAGTGGCCGTGGTGTCGTTATAATACGTAACACCATTTTTCGTGGCTACTTTTTCCAAACGATGTGGCACGCCCGCGAAACTCTCTATTCCCGCCCGAATCTCTTCTATAGTAAGCCCAGCCGCCAGGGCCGCGAGGGCCGAAGCAAGGACATTACCCACATTATGATCCCCCCTTAGTGGTACGGCAGAAAGTGGCAGGATGACCTGCTCCTTCCCCTGATGTGAGAGAAAGAGCGTCTCATCCATAATCCAGGCGCCGTCTCCAGAAACTGGCCCCGCCGTTGAAAACCAGAGAATTGTCCCCGGGGCATCTTGCACCATCTCTCGTACCAACGCGTTATCCCAGTTGGCGATACAAATTCCTGATTGCTTCTGATGGAGAAAAATCTGTGCCTTATCAGCCATGTACGCCTCCATGGTGTGATAGTAGTTCAAGTGATCAGGATACATATTGGTGAGGACGGCTATGGCCGGACTCTTCTTAATTCCCTTAAGGGCCGAGAGGCGCCAGGAAGAGAGTTCAAACACGACCTGTGATGCGGGCCGTATCTCATCAAGAACACCGAGCACACCTACCTGACTAATACCCACTGGTACCGTATCGCGTCCGGCCTCACGAAGGAGATGAGCGATGAGGGTCGAAGTCGTCGTCTTTCCCTTGCTCCCAGTCACTCCAATAATAGGATTTTTACAGAGTCGAAAAAACAAGCTCGAATCCATTTCGACCGGTACGTTATGGGCTACCGCGAGCTTGATATATTCATTGGTCCATGGAATCCCCGGATTCTTGATGACCATATCCGTCTCCGTGAAATTCTCCGGACGATGTTCTCCCAGTACCCAGGTAATCTGGTGATAGTCCCGCAATTTTTCGATAGAAGGTGCCAAATCTTCTTTGGTCTTGATATCCGTCACAATAATCTCACGAGCACCGTGCTCTCTCAGATACTCAACCGTCCCCACTCCGCCCATATTGAGGCCGAGTCCAAAGACGGTAATTCGTTTGTCATGAAAGAGTGTATTCATACCCGTATCCTCTCACAGGAAATCCATTCTGTCACGTCAAAAAAAGCGTAATTTTAGATAGGAAAAAATGGCTCTACCAAGGGAAGAATCCTTTCTTTTTTTGTCGGATCACCTGTCCATACCGCTTGGCTCCGACGGTCTCACCATCGAGCGCCACTGAGCCATTGACGATGACTGCCATGATTCCGACCGGGTACTGATACGGATCCTCCATCGTGGCCTGGTCCGCGATGGTCTCGGGATCAAAGATCACCAAGTCAGCAAAGTAACCCTCGGCGATTTCACCCCGCTTTGAAAGTTTGAATTTGTTCGCTGGCATACCAGTCATCTTGTGCACAGCTTCTTCCCACGACAATGCCTTCTGACGACGCACGTATTCAGCAAAAACCTTGGGGAAGGTACCGAAATTTCTCGGATGAACCAAATCACCCGTTTCTTTATGCTTCACATCGTATCCGACGCCATTACTTGAAATAATTGAAAATGGATGTTGGATGGCCCGCAAAACATTTTTTTCCGACAAGACCTCCATCGACACAATGGCTCGTCCGTCGCTCGCCAAGAGAAGATCCAGGACGACTTCTTCGGGCGTCTTCCCCTGAAGCGTGGCGATCTCTGAAATGCGTCGCCTGGTGAGCATCTTCGACAGGGTCGAAACCGCGATAATAACCTGGGAATAGTCAGTCGCATTCTTCCTCATATCACGGAGGACGGCGAGATAGGTCTGGCGATCCCTCAGTTGCTCTATCATCATCTTGCGACCCTTCTCGGTCACCCATTCTGGGAGAAGGGTGTAGAGGACAGAACCAGTCGAGGTATACGGGTACACATCAAAGGTGACTGCCACATCATTTAAGGCAGCGGTCTCAATGAGATTGAACACTTCATCCATGAGCGGCCAGTTCTTTTCACCCACGGCCTTCAAATGCGAAATATGAATCGGTACCTTGGCCTCACGAGCGACGAGGAGTGCCTCTTCGACTGACTTCACCAGCCCCTCCTCTTCATCGCGAACATAGGTAGCATAGATACCACCTTCGGCGACAGCCGTGCGTGCGAGCTCCGCGAGTTCCCGCGCTCCGGCGCCACGAGCATGAGTATACCGGAGTCCCGTAGAGAGTCCGATGGCTCCTTCTTTCATGGCCGACTTGAGAAACCGCTCCATGATGGCAATTTCGTCCGGGGTGATCGTACGAGTCTCATCTTTCATCGCACCGCGCCTGATGGTGCCGTGACCCACCAGGGTCGCAAAGTTCACTCCCGGTTCTCGCCGTTCCACTTCCGTCAAAAATTCCGCCATCGAGAGCCAGTTGAAGTTGATTCGCTCCACATCCGTCCACTTCTGAATCGAGCGCATCACGCTCGGGTCCGAGAGTGGAGCGAGCGACGACCCGGAATTCCCTCCGATCACCGTCGTTACTCCCTGACGAAGCATACTCTCAAGGAGTGGGTCCGCGAGGAGCTGCCAGTAAGTATCAGAATGATTGTTGACGTCAATAAATCCCGGGGTGATGTATTTTCCGGTGGCATCAATTTCACGCAGTCCCCGCTCGTGAGAGAGATCCCCCAAAGCGACAATGCGCTCATCGCGCACCGCCAAGTCGGCCCGATACATGGGGCGACCGGTCCCATCAACGATGGTGCCATTTTTGATGAGGAGATCGTACATACCCAGTGGTACTACTTTGAACAATTACTCTACTTTCTAAACTCTCCCTAGAATTTTCCTTGTCCTGTTCTGTTTTCAAAACTCTTAACTCCTCCTACTTGCCTTTCAAAGTTGTCCCACTGGGCATACCTATACCATTACACCCTATTCCGCCGGCGGAACAATTTTCCCTATTTCTTCCATAAAGGCCTTGTCTTTCTGGAGCACCTTGGGAATGAGGGTGGTGATATCAACCCCGTCCTTGAGCTCTTTCACTTTGTCGAGTGCGAGGGCTTTGGCCTTGGCAATGATTTCGTCATATTCCGGCATCTGAG
>CAYNNJ010000049.1:0-6051 GCA_964398755.1 uncultured Bdellovibrionales bacterium | reverse complement strand
CGAACATATCTCTCCCGATTGCTGGGGAAATGATTCGCCCAGAAGGTTCGGTACTGAAAGTTTCGTATGAAGGCAGGGGCGATCTCTATTCCTCACTCTTTCAAACATTGGCGAGGGAGTCGGAAACGTTTGTGGGTGAGAGTCATGGTATGATGCTGACTCGGAAGTATGAAAACGTCACTCGTCCTGGAGCCGCTCCGGCGCTTGGTGATACGGTCAGGGTGGTGCTCAGTGTAACCGGGGTCAAACAGACTCGGAACCGCCTCGTCGTCGAGGATATGCTCCCGGCGGGCATGGTGCCAATTCATGAAAATTTTAAGAATGAGGGAGCAATCATTCCGGAGAATCGGCGTTTCTACAATAGTTGGGTGGATGAGTACACCGAGGATGGGGCCGTGATAACCATGTATGCGTATGGGTTGGATCTCTATGAGATGAGCTATCTCGCCCGGGTGGTGAATACGGGTGAATATTATGCACCCCCAGCCCATGCTGAGCTGATGTATTCTCCTATGGTATATGCCTATTCCGGTGCCTCGCGAGAGATTTTTCCGGAGACCAGTGTGGCACCCAATATACCATTTATCGAGCGCTCGCTGAAGATTTTTGAGGGAAAAGATCAGGGAGAAGTGATTATGTGGCTCGTGACGGGACTCGCGCTTTTTTCGGCGATATCAGCCACGTTTTTGGTGTGGCAGAAGCACCGGAAACTTTCCTAGTGGTATGCTGGCACGACTCCTCCTTTTGGTTGTGATGATAGGTCTTTTCGTGGTGATAGGCACTTCGGAACTCCACTGGTACTCCGTGCGCGATGAGGAGGGGCAGGATGTACAAACACCCAGTTCTGACCGATTGAGGGTACCACTGACTAAAGAGGAGACCCCAATGGAAGTGTCAGGCACCATAAGCGAGACTGTCACGTTATCGACAGCGATCGGCGGAGTGGTACCGCATCATTTGGTAGCAAGCTCAATGCTTGCGGATTTCTTTTCACTTTTGAGCAGACGCGATGCTCGACCAGCGACTATTCTCCTCTTGGCACCCAATCATTTTGAGGCTGGTGAGGCTACGATTCAAACGACACCGGTAGTATGGGATACAGCCTTTGGAATGGTTGAGCCGGACCCGGAGTTCCTTCATGACGTGAAAGAGGGTGGGGCAGAGATTCGACCGGAGACGTTCATCGAAGAACACGGCATTTACAATGTCCTTCCCTACATCGCTCATTTTCTCCCTGGCGTAAAGGTCGTGCCGGTTGTTTTCCGCTATAGTATGACGACACACGAGCGTGAACAATTCATCACCAGTATTCTCCCTCGTATTCGGACCAGTGAGGTGTTTGTGGTGAGTTCTATTGATTTTTCGCATTATTTACCACGGGCCGAAGCCGAAAAAAAAGATAGAGAGACGCTCACTGTTCTGCAAGACTTTGATCTGAGTGAGATTGCTCGTTACGGAAGCGATCACCTTGACTCTCCAGGAGCGATGCTGGCACTCCTCCGGATCGGGCAGGAGCTACGGGCGACCAATCTTACTGCTCTTCGACATGGCAATTCTGCGGATACCATTCGTGGCCGAAATAGTTCAACCACGAGTCATTTCACCTTGATTTTGTCACTAGACAAGATCGAGTAGGGGCCTCCTTTACAAAAGTTTTGATTTGTTGTATACAGAAGAGTCACTTTGTGGGGGCCCGTGCTCCCGTAGGGTAGACGAAGCAACCCTCCAACTGTACTTTAAAGTCCTGAAAGGACGTATCATGGCCAAGACCCTTTTCGCTCTGTCCGCCCTGTGCCTCGCTCTCACTGCCTGTGGTGGCGGGGGTGATGACCAGAATCCAGAGGCCGTCCCGGCTGGTGCAAAGGTCTGCGAGCTCAAGCAGAGGCCGGCCAGCTTGCCGTTTATCCCGGCGGTGGACGTGTACGATGATGCTCGGGTTGCCACACCCGAGGTGCGTCCAGCCGGGGATGATCTCTTTGCCGTCAGGTACCCCTTTGCTCCTGGCACGTTGCCGTATCCGCTCCCCGGAGCGACGATCACGTTTTACGTGAGGCAATTCGGATACCACGCTAGTGCCGAAACCCCCCTGTGGGGATGCGTGCTTCAGGAACTCGCCGTTGATGACAAGATCGCCATTCGTGGTGGGCCGAGGAACCAAGGTGGGGAATTCTTCGTCGGCGTCTACGCCGAAGTGATCCTCGACGGAAAGAAAGTCTCCTCCAAGTGGGAAGGGTTCTGGATCGAGTACTGATCACCCACCACTTTCGGCGTTAAGGCTTCAAAGCCCAGCGTCCCTCTCCTCTCACCGCACTGCCGAGTACCCCAAGGGGTGCCGGCAGTTTTTTTATTTGCTTTGCAAATATCCTGAGCTTGTCGAAGGACACTCTTCACTTTTTGGCTTGGTTCGGCTATGCTGAGAACATGAAGCAGTTACTGCAGAAGAAAATTGATACCGCTTTGCGGGGATTCCAAGAGAGTGGAGAGCTGCTTCAGTTTGCCCTGCCCGAGATTCAGGTAGAGCGACCCAAGGATGGTCAGTTCGGAGAATATACGACGAACGTGGCTTTGGTGCTGTCGAAACTGGCGAAGAAGAGTCCAATGGAGATGGCAGAACTCTTGAAAGAAAAACTGACCTCACCGGATTTCTCACGGATTGAAGTGGCGAATCCTGGCTATCTCAACTTTTATCTGTCCCAGACAGAACTCGCCGGGAGAATAGAAGAAATTTTGAAAGCCGGAAAAGAGTACGGCACTACTTCGTTTGGAGCGGGCGTGAAAGTGAATAATGAGTTCATTTCAGCCAATCCTACGGGGCCACTCACGGTCGGCAATGGTCGGGGCGGGTTTTATGCCGATTGTGTGGCGCGTGTTTTGCGCAAAGCCGGATATGAGGTGACGAACGAGTACTACGTGAATGATGCGGGTGAACAGGTCATGAAGCTTGGTCACAGTGTTTTGAAAGATGCTGAAGCCGTGTATGGAGGCGAGTATATTGAACAGTTGTCGCTCAACAATCAACAAACAGGAGTGAGAGAGACGGGCGAGTGGGCGGCCAAAGAAGTTTTGGAAAAGATGATCAAGCAGTCGGTCAAAGAGAAGATGCAGATTCATTTTGATATCTGGACTTCAGAGAAGCAACTGATTGAGGATGGATATGTTGAAAAAGCCATCGAAATTTTGAAAAAGAAAAATCTGACCTTTGAAGAAGAGGGAGCGCTGTGGCTCAAGACGACAGAGTTTGGTGATGACAAGGACCGAGTGCTTGTAAAAGGCGATGGCTCCAAAACCTATTTTGCTTCTGATGCTGGGTACATTTTGAATAAAATGGAGCGTGGGTTTACGGTTTTTATCGAGAGTTGGGGCGCCGATCATCATGGATATATCAGTCGATTCAAGGCCGTGGCGCAGGCGCTCGGGTTTACGGGAGATATCCGCTTTCTTATCGTACAGCTGGTCAAAGTAGTCAAAGATGGTGTCGAAGTCCGGATGAGTAAGCGCGCCGGGAACGTGGTGACGATTGATGAACTCATTGAGACGGTCGGGCATGATGTGGCTCGATTCTTTTTCCTCATGTATGCTCCCGAGACTCATATGAACTTTGACCTGGGGTTGGCAGAGGAGCGCTCGCAGAAGAATCCCGTTTACTATGTGCAGTATGCCCATGCGCGTCTCTCGAGTATTCTTCGTAAGGCCACTGAGGAGGGTCATGGTACTCTCGCAGGCGATCTCATGCTCCTCGCTCATCCGAAGGAGCGTGAACTCATCCAAGAGCTTATGTTTTTTCCGGAGCTCGTCGAGACCATGGCGACTGACTATACTGTCCACAAACTGCCTCAGTATGCCATCAAACTGGCTGACAAATTTCATTCGTTCTATGATGCCTGCCGGGTGATTGATGGCGAAAACAAGGAGCTTACGGCTGCCCGTCTCCAGTTGGTGCGAGCAACCCAAGTGGTCTTGGCCGAGACACTCACACTCATGGGTATCAGCGCGCCGGAAAAAATGTGATTTGCTTGGCAAATCACCCTGAGCGTAGTCGAAGGGTCTTAATGAAAGAGTAGTAAAAATCAAGATGATCAATCGTTTGCCTCGCGCCTATCGGGCCAAGTACAAAAAGAAACGTGGCTGGGATGAAGAGCTCATCATGTTTGCGTTCAAGGTCGTTGGTTCGACCGCGCTCGTGTTTATCGTGGCGGCTGGTGTTGATGTTTATCATTTGATTCAGTAATCATGACCCAGCATATTACCTTTTATCTCGTGCGTCATGGTGAAGCGGAAAACAACGTTCGCCACATTTTGAATTCCGCTCCCATTAAAAAGGAGTACGCCCTCACGGAACAGGGACGAAAACAGGCACATCAGGTAGCAACTTTTTTGGCGACGGTCGGAGCAGATGCTCTCTATAGCTCCCCGATTCTCCGGGCCAAGGAAACCGCGCAGGCGATTGCCGAGACGACGGGACTCCCGATCCAGTTCGATGATCGGTTGTGGGAGGTGGGAATGGGACGCTTTAATGAGCAACCACAGGAGGAGCTCCTCGCGAAGTATCCGGAACCACAGATGCGCCTCACACCTGATACCGAGGATAAGATGGAGAGTATCATCGAGGTTCATGGCCGACTGGGCACCTTTCTTCGGGAGATGCGTGACAAGCATATTGGACAGAAGGTCATCCTCGTATCACATGGGGACCCGCTGGAACAACTCCATGGTATCCTCACTCACGAGGGACCGGGGCGAGCAGCGGAAGGGTGGTATCCCGAGAAGGGATCGTGTACGGAGATCATCTGGTCAGTAAAGTAAGAAACACCGCAAGGCGTTTCTTTTCTTTTGCTTCACCACGTGGTACGTTTGAGGCATCAAGGCTTCTCATTGGAGAATAACCATGCGGTTCTTTGTCATACTGCTTGTGTCTCTCCTTGCGAGGAGTGTCACAGCCTTCGAGATGGATCAGGTGCCCAAGGAAACATTCGTGGTGCATCCCTGTGATCGCTACACCCTCTACTGGACTGAGTGCCTTCGGGTGTATGAGGCACGGGAGCGTGCCTTGGGAGAATCGATACGGATTGTTCGTACGGTCGATGCCAAGGGGAGCTCACAGCTTGTGCGAGAGTTCGTACTCATCGCCTACGACACTGAAGGGGAAGGGTGGCACACCATAAGGCTCACGATGCCTCTCCTCGGGAACAGTACGTTCCAGCCGACGGTGCTCACTCCTGGGTACGAAGTGCGACGGCTGAAGGGGCAGAGCTTCAACAAGATGTTCTTCCGGGTAACTTGGGCTGGACGTGAACTGCGCGTCTATGCTGGGAAGCATCTTTCTCTCCCTGACGGTTTTCGTCTGAAGCATCCCGATACCATGACTGAGGAAGCGACGCCCATCGTGTACCTCTCGACGCCACCATATCTCGTGAACGAGGAGTTCGTCCGGGCCGGACAGGACTTTGTACTTCGAGAAACGGCCGAGGCGCTTGCTGAGCTCCGCGAGTCAGGCGTGGCGTCACGGGCCTATCCGGGAAGATTGGTGGCTGATGTCATTGATCAACGGGTGCCACTCGTTCTCGTGTTGGCGGAACAGACTGATCCGTGTCTCCTCACCAAGCGCGGTGCGGTATGTCGGCAGCTTATCCCAGAGAATCCCTTTGGGTCGGATGATGAGGTGATGCGGGCGGTTCTCACTGAGTTTGTACTGAATGGCGCTGACGCCTTCCGCTATCTCGTCTCGAGTGGCAAGGCTCGGGGAGCGCTCCAGTTCACCAATACCTATCGGGGTACGGCTCCGGGTACATATGACTCGGTTCGTCGCGCGTATCCGCATGCTCCTTTGGATCCGGATTTCGCTCGAGGCACCGAAGATTTTCGGAATAGCCTGAAGATGGCCATACTCCTCATCGACATGGAGCTCGCGTACTCGAGTACTCCGGCGTGGGTGCGTCAGGCCTTCCTTGCGGACTATCGGTTGGGACTCCTCTGTCCAGCGGCAGCCTACAACGGTGGAGCTCAGCAATGTCGGAAGTTTGGGACGCTGGTCGCCGAGTATCGGAAACTCCG
>CAYNNJ010000048.1:0-6463 GCA_964398755.1 uncultured Bdellovibrionales bacterium | reverse complement strand
TGGCCGATTGGTCACAGTGGGACGATACCTATGAGTTCGTGAGTAATCAGAATGTAGACTATTTGGAAGCGAATCTCCAAGATAGCGCGCTTCAATTACTGCACATAGATTTTGTTGTTTTGATTGACCAAAATGAGGAAATCATTTTTAAAAAGCAGATCGATAAGGACGGAAAAGAAGTTCGGTTTTCCTCGGACTTTGAGCACTATATCAGGGAGCATGAGTTTCTGACGAGTCACTCGAGTCCTCATGGTATGCGCGCCGGACTCGCTGTTATTCCCCAGGGTATGCTCATGGTGGTATCACGCGCGATTACTTCGAGTGATGGTACGGCACCAACGAAGGGGAGTATTATCTTTGCGTCGCTGGTTGACGAAGAAGTCGCACAGGATATCTCGGTCCTCACGCATCTCTCCGTCACGTTTCAGAGTATTTTTGATGTTCGGGATGATACACGAGCGCGAGACATTCTCGATCATCTCAAAGCGGAGAACGAGCCGTATGTGGTACCAGCGTCCGATGATGATCGATCGGTCTATGGGTACACTTTCAAAAACGATCTCGACGGCAACAAGGCGCTCCTGATGGGTGTAGAGGCAGACCGCGCTATCTTTGAACAGGGGAAGGAAAGCATCGTACTCTTTACGCGCATACTCTTGGTTGTGAGCCTACTAGTGATTGGTATTGTGCTCTTTCTCTTTGAGCGACTGGTGTTGCGACGCCTGTTTCATTTAGGTCAGGTCGTAGAAGCAGTGGATCATCAAAAGGATGGTCGAGCACGTGTTATTTTGCCTGGGAACGATGAATTTTCGCATCTCGCCACTCGAATTGATACCATGCTCTCAGATCTGCATGATATGGAAGTAAAGCGCAAAGAAAGTGAAAAGCGTTTTCGGACGGTTGCTGACTCCGCACCGGTCATGATCTGGATGTCGGACGTGGACCAAAAGTGTACCTATGTGAACAAGGTGTGGTTGGATTATACCGGCCGAGCACTGGCGGATGAGCTTGGGCATGGCTGGAAGTCTGATATTCATCCTGACGATGTCAAACGCTCTGATGAAGCGTATGCGCACGCGTTTGCGAGGCAGCAGGCCTTTAGTATCGAATACCGTATCAAAGGAAAGGACAGTTCTTATATGTGGGTGTTTGCTCGGGCGGTGCCACACTTTACGGCTGACGGACTCTTTTTGGGCTATATCGGATCATGCGTCGATATTACTGAGCGCAAGGTAGCAGAGGAGCGACGACTCGGGTATATCGAGGAAATAGAAAAAATGAACCGCATCATGGTGGAGCGGGAACTGAAGATGATCGAACTTAAGGAGAAAATAAAAAGACTGGAACGCCATGCCTAAGGAGCACAGAGAACAGGAATCGCCGAGGCCGGCCGAGACCGGTTTTTCGTCGTTTGTCTCTACTCTCCATCCTGATTCGATCGCTGATTTACAGGAGCGCAATGCATTCTTGGAAAAGACTCGGCGGGCAATTTTCAATGTTCTTGAGGATGTCTCTGATTCGGAAAAAGAGCTTGAGCAGAAAACGGAGGAATTGGAGAAGTTTCAGCAGGCAGTTGATGCGAGTTTTGATCATATCATCATCACCGATCCGGATGGCGTTGTCTTTTATGCCAATCATGCGGCAGAACTCCTCACTGGATATACTCGGCAGGAGATCATTGGAGAAACCCCGGCCCTGTGGGGGAGGCAGATGCCCCGAGCATTTTACGAAACATTTTGGCGTACCATCAAGACGGAAAAAAACGGCTATGCCGGTGAACTGACCAATCGACGAAAAAATGGCACGACTTATCTCTCCAGTTTGCGCGTGGCACCGATTCTCGATGATCGCGGGGACATAAAGTTTTTTGTCGGCATTGAACGAGATATTACCGAAGAGCGGAAATCACAATTAAAAATCGTGCGTCATGCCGCCGAGTTGGAACGAGCCAATGTGCATATCGAAGAGCAAAAAGAACGAGCCGAAAGTATCCTCCGGTTCCTGAAGTCGATTGGGGAAGGAGTGCTCGCGACCGACAATGAACGGCGGATTATCTTCATGAACGAGGCCGCTGAACTCATGGTGGGTCATACGCTGACAGAGTGTCAGGGGCAGCTCTATACGGAGAAAGTCTCCTTTCTTCATCGGAGTCATGACGGATCAGAAGCGCTCCATATTGCTGACTTTACCCTGCGAGAAAAGCGGACCATGTCTTTCCCACAGAACTCATTTCTCATTCGTGAGGACAAAGAAATTCCGCTCTCAGGTACCTGTTCGCTCATTCGAGATGATAAACAGCATATCATCGGGACAATCACGGTTTTTCAGGACGTCACGAAAAAGCACGAACTCGATCAAATGAAGGACAGCTTTCTCTCTGTCGCCGCGCATCAACTCCGAACGCCTCTCGGGAGTATGCGGTGGAACATGGAGCTTCTCTTGGGAGGGGATCTTGGTCGGCTCCCCAAGGGAGCCAAGGAAGCGGTCGAGCAAATCTATGAGAATAGCCAGCGTATGATCGTTCTCGTGAATGACCTCCTCAATGTGGCGCGTATTGATCAGGAGAAGGGGAGAGAAATGGCTCGCTCCGTCGATCTTGTCTCTATGCTCGATGATGTGATTCGTGGCATGTATCCGGAATCCAGGCGTCGTGGGGTGAGTCTCGTATTCGAGCGCACCCATGAGGCCATGCCTGTTTCAGTTCCGCCCAAGCATTTCTACGAGGCCTTTCAAAATTTGCTCTCGAATGCTATCAAATACAATCACAAGGGTGGGACAGTCACGCTTTCGGTCACGCGATATGCTGATGCCTTTGAGGTCCGGATCGCGGATACTGGTATTGGGATACCTCATGATGACCAGTCCAAGATATTCTCCAAGTTTTTTCGAGCAGCCAATGCGGTACATAAGGAAACTGAGGGTAGTGGGCTTGGTCTTTCTGTGGTAAAATCGTTTCTAGAGGATGCTGGCGCTTCTATTCGATTTGAGAGTGAGGAAGGCGTGGGGACAACATTCTTTGTGACAATCCCGCAGGGGAATTAAGACCAAAAGTATCTCGTATGACAGAGGAAAAGTACGTGCTCGTCGTTGAGGACGACCCATTCTACTCAAAAATTTACAAGACCAAGCTTGCTAAGGAGCGTATCCTTTCTGAGATTGTCGGTAATGGCAATGATGCCCTCCGGGTCTCTCGCGAGCGCCGACCAGGATTGATCCTCCTTGATCTTATTATGCCCGGAAAGGATGGTTTCGAGACGCTTGCAGAACTAAAGGCTGATGCTTCACTTCGGGACGTGCCGGTGGTGGTACTCTCCAATTTGAGCCAAGAAGAAGACGTGCGACGGATAATGGAGCTCGGAGCCGTAGAGTATCTGATCAAGGCCAATGTGCCGATTCAAGAAGTGGTGAGCAAAGTGAGGATGCACCTGGGAGCCTGATACGTTTTCTATGCAGAGTGTTACGAACAATCGATGGTTGAAGCGACTCCTCTCCCTTCCGGCAGGGGCGTTTTTGATTCTCGCGCTTCCAGCGAGTACCAACTATCAACTGAAGGATTTTGGCTATGGTGGAGGTGGGGTAGGGAACGGTACATCCTCAAACTACGCTATCGAGGGGATTGCTGGAGAACAAAACGCCACTCAGCTTTCCGGTGCGACCTATGATCTCGGACCGGGACTTCAGTTTACTAACCAGGCCAATGTGCCGGTCGCACCGACGTTTACCAATCCAAGCAGTTACTACAATAAATTGAAGGTCGTGCTCGATGTTTCCGGCAATCCTTCGGATACGGTTTTTGCTATCGCCATTAGTACGGATAGTTTTGTGAGCGATACCCGCTATGTGCAGAGTGATTCGACGGTTGGGGCAACGCTCGGGCTTGAGGACTATCAGACCTATACCGCCTGGGGCGGCGCCTCGGGGACACTTATTATCGGTCTCCTTCCCGCGACCACCTATGAGGTCAAGGTCAAGGCGATGCAGGGCAAGTTTACTGAAACAGGCTATGGGCCGACCGCCTCAGCGAGTACCGTGAGCCCACAACTGACGTTTGATATCGACGTGTCGGCGAGTGATACTGAGACCGGACCGCCCTTTACCACGAATTTTGGTAGCTTGATCGCTACGACGGTGACTGATAGCCCTGAGAAAATCTGGGTGGACTTCACGACCAATGGGGAAAGTGGCGGTCGGGTGTATGTCTATGGGAGTAACGCCGGACTTTCGAGTACTCGAGCAGCCTATACGATTAGTGCTGTGACGGGTAATCTTACGAGTTTGAGCGAAGGGTTTGGCGCCCAAGGGTCGACTGCTACTCAGTCATCGGGTGGTCCCTTTGCTATCGCGACCGCCTACAGCTTGTCATCCAATAACGTGGCCATTACAGATACAAGTATCCGGGAAATCTTTACGACGAGTGCGCCGACCACGGGTGGACGAGGCTCATTTCTCCTCAAAGCCAAATCTTCAGCAGTGACGCCGGCGGCGAGTGATTATACGGAGTCGCTCACCGTGATTGCGTCAGCCAGTTTCTAAAAAAATCGCGCCTGAAGCGAAAAAATCTTTTGACAAGAGGCATTTTTTATGCTATCATTGTAACTGTGATGAGGGAAACCTCGGAAATCTTGTGCTTCCAAAAAACAAAAAACAAAAATAAAACACAGTCACTATGAGCACCGCGCTTGAATCTAAAAAACTTGCTGTCCTGGGAATCTTTTCCTTGGTCATGGTTCTCGCGCTTCCCCTTTTGTTTGTAAACAATGCCAAGGCCGGGAACTTCCAGCAGGTCTATATCCGTCTTGACCGACTCAAGGCGTCAACTACGACCGGCGGCACGGTCTGTGCTCAGCCACAAACGGTTGGCACTGAGGCTGATGTCCAGGTGGTCTTCCCTTCCGGTTTTACCGTGAACAGTACAGCCAGTAACTGGACCGTCACAACTACGAACCTCCCCTCAGGTGCTACCGCCTGGGTAAGTATTTCTACCGCCTCAGCTGTTTCTGGACAAACCGTTACCTTTCCTTCAGGAGACCTGGTCGTAGGAACGCTCTACTGCTTCAATTTTAGCGGGACCAGCACTCTTACTACGACGACTGCCGGCAATGACAAGACAGGAACAGTGACCACTCGGACATCGGGACCAGCTACCATTGATTCCTCCGGCTATGCTCTTTCCCTCGTTTCAGATGACCAGATTGTGGTGACCGCTACGGTCCCAGCCACCTTTACCTTTTCTCTCTCAGGAAATACCGACACCTTTACCAGTAACCTCTCTACTACCACGACCTCGACCTCTGGCCGAACAGTGACCATTGCGACCAATGCAGCCGCCGGCTGGGTCGCCTGGGTCAAGAGTGCCAATGCTGCCTTAAACTCAGCCGGTACGGGAGCCACTATTGCTACTGCTGGATCGGTAGATAACTCTCCAACCGATTTGGCTTCTGCCACAGGCTATGTCCTCGATGTCGATATCACGACCGATAGTGGTACCGGTACCGGAACCGTCACCCAGGCTTCGAACTACGGTGCTGAATATGCTGGTTCAAACTCTACTTCTGGTGGTACCCTCTCAACTTCATTTCAGCCGATTGCGGCTTCGAGTGGTACAACCGATGGTGATGTTTTGACCCTTATCGAAAGAGCTAAGATTACGGCCGTTCAGGCCGCAGCGACTGACTATACTGACACCCTCACGATTGTGGCGGCCGGCCGGTTCTAGTGATTGACACCATGTAAAAGATAGGCCCCCTTCGAAAGAAGGGGGTTTTTGTTTGTCTAGGCAGGTGAGTCGAAAATGCGCTATAATAGCGCTAACCCTATGCTGTCGATACTCCGAACAACTTCCCGAATTTTTCTTTTCGTAGGCCTCATCCTGACCGTCTTTGTTTTCCCCACTTCCGCCCAAACTCCCCCCGATGATGGCTTAAGACTCGTCACCTCACCCCTCCCGATCAATATCACCGGTGATCCTGGCACAAGTGTGAGTACCGATCTCAAGGTGAAGAATGGTGGTAACCAAGAGGAAACTCTCAAGGTCTCAGTCATGAAATTCAAGGCCTATGAGGATTCTGGGAAGCCTCAACTGTTAGAGCGTGAGGATGGGGATGAATTCTTTGACTGGGTCCGTTTCTCGGAACCAACCTTTACCCTGGCACCCAACGAGTGGAAAACCATCACTGCCACCTTTGATATCCCCAAAGAGGCTTCCTTTGGCTACTATTACGCCTTTGTCTTCTCCCGAGCGGATGACAAGATGATGCCCAAGGAGAAGGAAACAGCTCTCGTCGGTGGCACCGCTGTCCTCGTGCTCCTCGAAGCGAGAGTGCCCAATGCCACTCGTTCAGTAGAGGTAGCGGAGTTCTCACTCGATCGACGCTTCTATGAATTCCTCCCGGCCACCTTTACCGTTCGGCTCAAAAACACCGGTAACGTCCATATCGCCCCTCGAGGCAACATCTTTATCGAT
>CAYNNJ010000047.1:0-6634 GCA_964398755.1 uncultured Bdellovibrionales bacterium | reverse complement strand
AATCTCATGTCTCGAGAAAATGTTCAGATTTCGTGATGAAAATCATGAAAAGTGAGGAAGGCTATCAGGATAACCAGACGAGCTTTGAGAGGTTTTCAGCCGAAATATGGACATTTTATGAGGCAAGCGTTCGTTTCTTGCTTAAAATTTAGCGGTGAGATGTTGGACAGGCTCTTAGGTTGAAAAAAACGTGGGAATTTGCTACCCTAAAGGGGTAATCTTTCAGAAAAACCTATGTTGAGCCTTCCGCTTATTTTGTTGGTGATTGTCGGTCTCGTGGTGCTCTACGTCGTCTTTACCTACAACGGTCTCGTCTCACTCCGCAACCGCGTGAGTGAAGCCTGGAGTGATATCGATGTTCAGCTCAAGCGCCGGTACGATCTCATTCCGAATTTGGTGAACACCGTGAAGGGCTATGCCAGTCACGAAAGTGGTGTGTTTGAAAAGGTGACCGAGGCCCGAGCCAACGCTATGCAGGCCGGTTCTACCCATGACAAGGCCGAAGCCGAAAACATGCTCTCGCAGACACTCAAGAGTCTCTTTGCGGTCGCCGAAGCTTACCCAGATCTCAAAGCGAACCAGAACTTTCTCGAGCTCCAGCGGGAACTCTCAGACACCGAGAACAAGATTCAGGCCTCGCGCCGTTTCTACAACGGGAACGTCCTTGAGCTCAACAATAAGATTGATATGTTTCCTTCAAACGTGATTGCGAGCATCTTCCATTTTGTGAAGAGCGAATTCTTTGAAGTCGCCGAAGCAGAAAAGGAACCAGTCAAAGTGCAGTTCTAGCGCACGATGAAAGAAGAGGATATACTGAGGGCGTGACCAGTCATGGCACGCCCTCTTGTTTTCCCTCTATGATTACTCTCACGCGAACTCATCTCATCATCCTCGGACTGGTCCTCATGCTCACTAGCGGATTACTCCTCGGTAGTATCTTTGGGCGTGACCTGTCACCCGAGAATCTCTCACCGGAATTCAAGCAACTCAAGAGTCATCTCGAGAGCCAGGGGCTCAAGGTAGAGGGTGGTGAGGTTCGGCCCAAGAGTCAGCTGGTTCGGGCTCGGGCCCGCTTTACGCTCGAGACTGCTACCGGCAAACGAGAATTTTCGCTCGAGCGTTGTGTCTCGGATGAGGCAGCCACGAAGCGCGTAGCTGAGATTCTCCAAATCGAAGCCGTGTCCTCGCAGCTCGCCACCCGCGGGCCATGGGTACTTCGCCTGGAGGATGAGTGGAATGCTGAGGATGAGGATGCTCGGGAACTGCGGAGAGTGTTTCTCCTTGCACCCACCGAGTGACCCTGTACGGGAGGGCGTAGATTTGCTATACTATTCGCGCGCGTCGGAGCGTCTTAACCTTATTACTCCTCTATGGCTACCCTCTATACCCACAAAGACCACAATCAGCGTTTGACTTTTGTCTATATCACTGGCTTTCTCTTGTTTGTTATCGGGGTGGGCTATGTCTTTGCTGGCGCGATGGGCAATAGCGCCATTTTGTACGGAGCCGTTCTCTTTTCGGTCGGCATGAGCGTGGCATCGTACTGGTTTAGCGACAAGCTCGTCCTCTCGATGAGTGGAGCCAAGCTCGTCAATTTTGAAGACAACAAGGAACTCTATCGTCTCGTTGAAAACCTGGCTATCACGGCGGGTCTCCCTACTCCCAAAATCTATACTATCGAAGACACTGCCCTCAATGCCTTTGCGACCGGTCGCAATCCCGAGCACGGAGTTATTTGTTTCACGACGGGTATCCTCGCGACCCTCAACCGGGCGGAGCTTGAGGGTGTGGCCGCCCATGAGCTTTCGCACATCGGTAACCGTGATACGCTCATCGCAACAGTGGTGGTGATCTTGGTCGGCTTTGTGGCGCTTCTCGCTGACTGGTTCCGTCACTGGGCCTGGTTTGGGGGCGGTCGTGACAATGACAACAAGAACCAATTCCAGGTGATACTCATCGTGGTAGCGCTCATTCTCTCCATCCTGGCGCCACTCTTTGCGACGCTCATCCAGCTCGCCATCTCACGGAAGCGTGAGTTTTTGGCAGATGCATCAGGGGCACTCCTTACTCGTTACCCAGAGGGACTGGCCTCGGCTCTTGAGAAGCTTTCGGGTGACCGCGAACCCCTCGAAGCGGCCAACCGCGCCACAGCGTCACTCTATATCGCCAATCCTTTCAAGGGAAAGAATGTGGCCAAGTTTTTCATGACCCATCCGCCGATGGAGGAGCGCATCGCTGCCCTCCGAAACATGCCAGTCTCTGAGTAAAGCCCAAAACACAGTGCGCAAAAGCCAAACAATACATAACATTCAAAGCACGAATTTTTGGGATCTAGCAATTGGGATTTGTTTGGTTTTTGTGATTTGAGATTTGTGTTTTATGAATTCGCCTTATCAGGAATTTGTCCGCAAGGCCAAGGAACGGTACGAACAAAACAAGTTGAAGAAGAAAACAACCAAAGGGGGAGTGGAGTTTACAGCACACGCCTGCTACAAAATGTCCCAGTATGGACTCTCTGAGCAAAAGGTGCGGGGCGTGATCCGGAATCCACGTCGTACAGAGACAGGTATCGCCAAGGACACGATCGCCGTCATGCAACCGGTCTCACCGAAAGTGGTGAACAAGCTCGAGACCTGGAAGCAAGAGCTCTGGGTGATGTACCAGCTTTGCAAGAGCAAAGCAATGACCAAATCTCAATTTCCAACCCGCCTGCCGGACGGGCAGGTTTCCAATCAAAATTCAAAATTCAAAATTCAAAATTCGGCGGAGCGGAAGCTACGCATAATAAGTGCCTGGCGCTATCCAGGGGTCAGTCCCAAGCGGAGTCCCATTCCCCGCGAGATTTGGCAGGAGCTTGAGGATGGGGGTATAATAGAAGAAGCATAAACAGCTAATATAATTTTATGGAAGAGACATCGAATCCAGTAACCCCGACCCCAGCGCCGACTCCTGCGCCAGCACCGGCTCCCGCACCAGAGCACAAGCCGACCTTTGATCCCAAGGATATCGCGGATAACAAAGTCGTTGCCGCCCTCTCGTACCTCTGGATTCTTTTCTTGGTACCGCTCTTGGCCAAGAAGGATAGTCCTTTCGCTCAATTCCATGCCAAGCAGGGCCTGATTATCTGTGTCGCCGGTTTCATTCTCTCGATGATTCCCGTCTTCGGCTGGATTTTGAACATCGTACTCTTCGTGGTTGTTATCATGGCCCTTATCAAGACTCTCTCAGGCGAAGCCTGGGAAATCCCGCTCGTCAAAGACGGTGTGAAGATGATCAATCTCTAGAGATTGGCTCAACACTTAAAAAAACGGCTCTACCAAGAGCTGTTTTTTGTTTTATCCAAGCCATATCTGACTATTGAGACCTTGACAGAAGAGAGAATTGGGTGTATAATGTAGTGTTACAGAGTGAAATCTGTATCAAAAACCCAACCCAGTTCCTCGGGCGATACTGCCCAAACAACCAGGAGATTCACCATGATTGCTCGAATTCTGGCCGCCATTGGCCTCATCTTCACCGTCGTGCTTTCGACGGGCTGCGCCTCCTCCATGGACTACTCCCTCGACCGCAAGGCCGACGGGACAACGACGGAAAAGGAGAAGTCGAGTTGCATTGGCTTGTTCTGCGGAACAACCTCAGCTCGTGGCCAGGCCTCGGTGACCGTCATCCCGATGGCGCCGGCACCCAACTATGGGCGTTACGGACGCGACCACTTCGACAGCGGTCAGCTCAGCTACGACCCGACCCCGCCAGTGCCGTACGTGACGTACGGCAGGATGCTCTCGGATACGATCCGTGAAGCATACGTTGACGGATCACGTCGCACCTGCGACATCCGACCCACGGCGCCTCACCACTGCGCCCGCATCGAACAGGCACACGGCTGGCCTCGCCGGTGAACTCCTGGAGCGGCCCACTTGTGAATTTCACAAGCGGGCCGTTTCGATTTTTTAGACGGTTTTCTCTTCAAATCATTGATTATCATATATACTAAGGGTGATGACGTATGAATCATGGAACATGAAGCAGGAGGAGTGTAAACATTGGTAGTCTTTTTCATACTTCATTACTCATACTTCGTAATTCATCTTCAAACGTATGAAACAAACAAAAATAGTAGCGACCATTGGTCCGGCCTCGGAAGCCAAAGACACCCTCCGCGAGATGATTTTGGCCGGGATGAATGTGGCCCGTCTCAACTTTTCTCATGGTGAGTATGAGTGGCACGGCGCCCTCATCAATCGCATCCGAGAACTCTCTCATGAGCTCCATCGCCCGATTGCTATCCTCGCTGACCTCCAGGGACCACGGATTCGGACCGGAGTCGAGGGAGAGATCACTCTCGCCAAAGGAGACCGGGTCCGAGTGACTGATGCAGAGGGCACTCCTACTAATCTTCCACTCATCGCCCTTGATATGCCGGGCATCATCGAGGGCGTCGCCGTTGGGCACGCTATCCTCATTGAGGATGGGACGATGGAACTTACCGTGACTGAGAAAGAATCCGATTCAGTCATCGCTACAGCCAAAAACGACGGCGTGATCAAGAATCGGAAAGGAGTCATCCTCCCTGATTCGACCCTTCACCTCTCGATTCTCTCTGACAAGGACCGACGCGACCTTGAGTTTGTGGTGAAGGAGGGCGTCGACTATGTCGGCCTTTCGTTTGTAGGATCGGCCCAGGATATCGAGAGCGTGCGGGCTGAGATGCGAGCCATGGTAGGTGAGGGGCGGACGCCCCAGATCGTCGCCAAGATTGAACGCAAAGAAGCGATCAAGAATTTAAAGAGCATCGTGAAAGCGACCGACGCCGTGATGGTGGCTCGGGGTGACCTCGGGATTGAGATGCCTGAGAGCGAGGTTGTGCTCCTCCAGAAAGAGATTATCGCCGAGAGTCTCCGCGCTGCCAAGCCGGTGATTGTCGCTACCCAGATGATGAAATCGATGACCGAGAACCCGCGCCCAACCCGGGCCGAGGTGAGCGATGTGTCAAATGCCGTCATCGATCATACCGACGCCGTCATGCTCTCGGAGGAGTCAGCCATGGGTAAGTATCCTGTGGAGACCATCGCCATGATGGCCGAGATTATTGAGAAGACGGAGGAGTCACCTTTTGACGACCTGTATCAGACGCTCGCGCTTAACTTTAGTAACGAGTACGCTACGATGATCCGGAGTGTCTATGAACTTGGCAAGAGCTTTGGTACCAAAGCAACGGTCGTCCTCTCGATGAGTGGTCTCACCGCCCGACTCATCTCGCACTTCCGTCCTGAGGGGCGCATCCTCGTCGCGACCAATCGGCGAGACACCTGGAATGCGCTCGCGCTCGTTTGGGGGATCGAACCCTTCCTCTACGAGGATGACCAGCATCTCGATGGCTTTGCCCTCCGGGTCATGGCTGATGCCAAGGAAGCGGGACTCCTCTCCTCGGGGGATCAGGTCGTGGTCTTTCATGGTCGGACCCCGGACCAAGAATCCCTCAAGCTTGTCGGAATCCGGGAAGTAAGATAGAATCTTGAATCTAGAGTCTCGAAGCTTGGCTGGAGGAACAAAGGGCAAGTTTTCAGCATCCAAACTTGAAATTCTAGATTCTTATAGCAGGAAGGGTGGCCGAGCGGCTTAAGGTACTTGCTTGGAAAGCAAGCGTACAAGAAATTGTACCGAGGGTTCGAATCCCTCCTCTTCCGCCATAACAAAAGCCCTCGGGTCTTCTGATCCGGGGTTTTGTTTTATGACTGAGAGGAGGGATGAGAAGGGCGCGAGTAGAAAGCAAGCGAGCGTAGCTTTCTGTGTGTAGAGCCCAGGCTCGGCGTCGGAGCGCCGAGGAATCCCTCCTCTTGTGCTAAAATGGGTAAATGTAAGAATGATAAGGTATTTGATCAATTTTTCAAATATATGGATTATTCAGAAAAAGTACTTCCCGTGCTACGAAAAACAAGAGATACGCTGCTTTCAGCTTGGGGCAACGTACAGGTTGAGTCTCAGAAAGACGATTCTGCCGTGAATGTCGTTACTAAAACAGATATTGAAATTGAGAAGTTGGTATCTACTGAACTTGCTCAGATATACCCAGACATTTCATTTGTGGGTGAAGAGTGCGGAGGAAATCGAGATGAGGAACGTTTTTGGATAATGGATCCTATAGACGGTACCGCACATTTTGTTCGAGGACTACCATTCTGTACGTCGATGATTGCTTTGATTGAAAATGGGATAGTCATTTTTTCTGCTATTTATGACTTCGTGAATGATGATATGTATTGGGCCGAGCGAGGAGTGGGAGCATTTAGAAATGACGAGAGATTAAAAGTAAGTAACCGCACTCTTGATCAGGCCTATATCGGTTACGAAAGTAATTTAGAGCGAGAGGAAAACCTCGGGCTGTATTTGGATTTACAAAGTCGAACGGTTATATTTCAGTCAATTAATTCTGGCTGGGAGTATGCTATGGTTGCTTCGGGAAAACTGGATGCACGAATCTGCCTTGATCCTTTTGGGAAGGACTATGATTATGCCCCTGGTTCGCTTCTTGTCTCGGAGGCTGGGGGTATCGTGACAAATATTGGTTCGGTAGATTATGATTATCGCAATACGAATTTTATTGTAGCCAATCCAATTATTTACGAAGAACTGA
>CAYNNJ010000046.1:0-6840 GCA_964398755.1 uncultured Bdellovibrionales bacterium | reverse complement strand
AAGAAGAACGTGCCCACAAAGGGATCGAGGACCGGATAGGGAGGATAGTTGTGGCGCCAGTTCTGATCACCCCAAAAGTTATACTTGAGGAGTGAAATGGAAAACGTCTTGCCGAGTGTCCCCCAGAGATCGCCCTGGTTTACTTCCTGCGAGAAGACGGAGATGTGGGAGGATCGAGAAACGAAATCGTCGGGGTGTGAGACAAAAAAATGGTAGAGCATGGGGGCTGCCGTGAGAAAGGCCCCGAGGACAAAGACGAGACCATGCTTCCAGAAGCGACGGAGGAATTTCTCGTACGAAAGCATGAGGACCGGGAGGAGAATGATGAGGATCAGGGGGGCGACCCGAAAGGCGATGTAGGTGTGGAGTCCAGTCCCAAAAATGAGTCCCGCCAAGAAGAAATCACGGAAACGATGAGTGCGAAGTCCTCGGAAGAAGAAATAGAAGGAAAAAGTAAGGAGAAAGGTCGTCATGATGGCCCGAAAGCCGATGCGGGAGAAGTTGATGGCCCAATACGAGGTGGCGAGCATAAAAGCCGCGATGAGGGCCGGGCCACGTCGATGGAGGAGTTCACGGGTGAGGAGGTAGAGTCCGAGGACGGAAAGGGTACCAAAGAGGATAGAAGCGAACTTGAGCCCGGTGATGGTATTGCCAAAAATTGAGATGAAAAAGGCCTGGATATTGATAAAGAGTCCCTCCCGACCGAAGTTTGCTGGGTAAAAGAGCTGGTAGGTACCGGTTTCGATGGCGTGGACGGCATCAACACCGTTTGCCGCTTCATCGGGGTAGAGTCCGACCGGAATTTGTTCAATATGATAGAAGCGAACAACAAAGGCGAGGAGGAGGATGGCGACGAGGGTGCCGCCGACGAACCACGAGAGGTGCTTGGGTGCAATCATAATGTCTGGACAGTCACTCGGATGAGTCACTGCGTTTTTATTATCAAATGAAGCGAGTGAAACGAAAGTTCACTTTTGTTTCCGAGCGAGTGACGGTAAAATCAGTGCGGTGCTGTTATATTTTTGTTTCTATGGTAGAATTATAGCAAAGTTGCATACAAAAGAAAAATATTTTATATGGGAGAGAGGCCCCAAGCCATTGTTGTTGAGTCGGATCGGAAAAGAAGGCGGAAAGTGAATCCGATACCACAGGAACAGATAACGTTTCTTGAGTTTGCGTCCGGTCAAGAATGGACCGGTGAAGGATTTCGTTTGAAGGTATTGGAACAAACCAAGAGTGGCAGATATAAAGTCTATATTGATAATAAAGAGACGGGAGTCGCTCTAGTACGTGATGATACGCTTGATATTGAAGCACTCAAGTCATTGGTGATTGAGAAAGGATTAAAGTTGGCTACACCTCAGGAATCGGTGGCACCAATCTCTGAACAGTCAGCCTCAGTGGTTGTCGATTTGGAAGCCGAACGGATAGCCCGCGGTGGCGATGCTGTTTCACCGGATATCACAGCTGACAATGTCGCGCGTCTGGAATTGACTCGGATAAACAGTGAAACCGAAGAAATAGAGAAGCGCATCGCTGAAACATTGACGGAGATGACGATGCTACTTGTGACGGCGGAAGAAGGAGAAGGAAAGACCACGCTTCAGGGCGAAGTAATGCGGATTTCTGAAGCGAAGCTTCAGATGTTGAATCTAGCGTATGCCGAGGAGCAGGGCGATGTATCACTGTCTCAGCAACTCGAAGGGAGGCGAAAGCTTCTCCAGAATTTGCAGCAACTGGAGATGGAAGCGGTACTCTTGCGTGACCAGATACAGGAAGCATTGACCGCATCGTCTGGAGAGAGAAGCAGTGATTCATCATCGCCAGCTGAAACTTCAGGTACTTCAAGCACGGATGAAAAGCCCGAGTCAAATTTGAAGAGAAAAAGCAAAGGAGGGGATGGTGGCAACGGCGAAGTAACTGATAACGAGAAGCTATTCAAGGCTTTTTTAGAGCGGCCAGACGGCAAGGAAATCGTGGATACCTACAAGATGATTATCAAGGGAGAGTGGCAATATTTTACCCAAGCTATCAGTAGAACCCAAAAGTATCTTTCTTTAAACGAAAAAATTGATGTTTGGGAAAATGATGAGCAAATGTTACCTGTGATTCTCGCTCAATTGAGTAAAGACCTCACGCAGAAGCGTAGCGTTACAAAGGATCAGGCATCAGCGATATTACGAGTAGCGCTAGGGCAACTTCTACAGAGTTTTTGGACAAACAAGAGGAGAAACGTAAACAAAACCAAGGAGCCAAGTAATATGAGTGAGCAACCTGAAGTGGAGAGGAAACCACCTTTGACCGATGCGGAACTTGAGGCATTGGTACATGAGCATGCCAAGCAAAGAGCACGACGTATGGCTCAAGCGATTTTAGATTTGGATCAGAGTCTGAATCAAGATGTGCCAGAGGAGGCACAGGCCAAGCCAATTCGACGTGCGAACGGTGGGGCGGGAAATACGGTGGCACCGTCGAATGAGGTCAAACCAAAACCGGAACATGCTGATGCTCAGACACTCCTCGATGCTTTCATAGTTGAACTCGCTGAAGGAGAGGAGTTTGTTGTGGTCAACGCTCAGGAGAAAAGGGAGTCTTTTTGGAAGAGGAATGGCAGATTGGAAAATAGTGAAGGGAAACAGTCACGAGGCAGTATTGTCAAAATATTGACCAAGGGAGGAAAGCTTGTGAAGAAGGACTCGCCTGTCACACCAGATGTTGCTACCCCAACTGATGAACCGAAAAGTACCGACACAACTCTTGATCCGAATTCTGACGCTGCGATAGCGCAGAGGATTGAGAAGCAAAATCAAAAGCAGAGGGTAAATAGTTTGTTTGATAAGCTTGTCGAAATAAATACTGATGAATCAATTGCATTGGGCGAAGAAGCGATAAAACTCTTAGCAGAGCTTACCATTCAGGCTGATGAAGCCAAGGTTAGAGCATTTGAAGAAAAAGCGCAGGCAATACTCAAAATAGTTGTCCCCCCGACCGACCAACCATTGGGAACGGTAGATCCAGTTATTCGTAATTTAGACGGCAAAGGAAAAGAGCAGAAGGAACTCATTGAGCTCCATGAGGGGGATGAGTTCAATCGTACAGTAGATGGCAAGACAGAGTGGATACAAGTATTCAAACTGCAGGGACAGTCCGTGAGTGTGCGAATGCGGGCACTTTCGGCAAATGGTGACAGATCAGAGAGTGCCTATGGCATGACAGTCGCAGAGTTGCAAGCCAAACTCCATGATGACAAATATGAGCGAAGTCTTGAGCTCAATCTTGATAATCTTGCATCATCTGATACGCCTTTTGATGAAGCTCTCGCTTTTCAACCATTGGAAAAAGGCGGACAGGCAGAGTACAAGGGTACGAAGGGCGATATTCTCTTGCAACGTGGTGCCGGTGATTTATACCAGATATGTAGTGATACCAAGGTATCGGGTTTTGTTTTGACTGAGGAAGAAATTAAAAGTATCGCCCAAGAAGAACAGTGGCAGAGAGTTGAGACTGTCACGCCGGCATCAAAGGCAAATCCCGAGCTCCGTGGACGTGATCCGAGAAATTACGACGAACTCTTTGAAGATGATGTATGGGTAGCGCGCGACGCCAGCAAAGAATTGATTATTGAACACTTGTATAAAAATAAAGGCAAGGTGTATGCGGGTGTCGAGGATATGAATGGGAACGATAGGACAGAACGAGAAGTAGAAATTGAGACTCTCCGGCGCGAACTAAAAGAACAGGGATATGTTTTAAAAAAGAGTGGAGAGAAAAGCGAGCGTGAATTTGACGGTTCGGCGTCAAAGCCGGCTGTAGAAGCCAAGGACAGTGATAAGATGACGGAAGTTGAGCGTTTGAAGCTACTTCTGGAGGGGGATCGATTGGAGTTTGTCACCGTTGATTATAAGCAAAATACCGCTTGGAGCAAGGTGGCAGGAAAGATACGATCATTGCTCGGTGGTGAACGAAACGATGCCGATACCCGCATAGCCAGAGAGAGATATGAGAATGCGCTGATTGCGCTACAAAATGCTCAGATTGAGGATATCAAGGCACAGGGATTGACCGGCGATAAACTCCGAATACGGATGGGAGAGATGCTCATGTACTACAAGTACGATGAGCGTGTAAAGTTGTTTGAAACCCGCACACGGGTAGCCGCCGAACAGAAGGGTTGGCCACAGAAAGCCTGGGATACGTATGAGAAAATTGGTACCAAGTACAACGCGTTGCCATCGAAAGTTCGCATTGGCATAGCGGTTGGCGGATTAGCTCTCGCTGGCGGACTCGCCTTTGCCGGAGCATCTGGAGCAGCTGCCGGCACGCTCGCCCTTCGTCGGGCCCTCGCGTCATTTGCTGCCGGTGCGAGTTTGAATACTTTGGCAGACAAGGGTGCGGAGGGCGTAAGAAAGTATAGAGTAGGCAAAGAGCATGATCGTGAGATGACTCATCTCGGAGCACTCGAGAATCAGCCACCCGAGGTAACTCTTGAACTGCTTGAAAAGTTTTTGGCCAAAGATCGAGAAAATCTCGACACGAAATTTCAACGTCAGAAATTGGAACAAATCCTCAGGAGGACACTCATTCTTGGCGGATCTGGCTTGGCGAGCACATATTTTTCGTTTAAGGGTATCTCAGATTTCCTCAGTGGTGGTGTACGGAGCGCGGCAGATCAAGCTCAAGATTTGGAGCGGGTCATACGAGAGCGTGGTATCAAACCACCGGGTGCGGCCTCTGCTTCGTCAGCGCCGACTGCTGCCCTCACACCAGAGCGTCCCGTATCAGCTCCGGGAGCTACTACGCCTATTGCCTCGCCCAGAGTGGCAGAATTTGCCCCTGGTAAACCAGTGACTCCAGAGATAGTTTCCATACAAAAGGTCTATGAAGTGACCGGAGCCGATGGCAAGCGGGGGCTCTGGGGCATCCTTGATAATCGCCTGCCGAAGGGATTCGAGGGTGACAAGAACCGAGCGATTCAAGCGCTCCAAAATGCTATGAGAGCCAAGCTTGATGCTATGTCGCCAGCTGACCGTGCAAGTCTCGGCTTCCCCAAGAGTTTGCCTGATGGTCGGGTGAATCTCGACTTTATTAAGCCAGGTAAGATTGAATTCGGAGCGCTCCTTACACCTCAAGAAATACAGGACGCATTGGATGGAAAGTTAGCTGACACTCCGAGGAGTGCTGTATCCGTCGCGGAGCAGGTAGCGAAAGAAGTGAATGAAGTCGGAGGAAAAGTGACCTCGTTTGTAGCGAATGATTTGAGTCCTGCAGAGTTGGAAACTGCCATAAAGGGAGCCGAGGACGAGATGATTGGGCAGGATCGAGTAAAGTATGGGTATACTCCGGATGAGCAAAAGGCACTGCTCTTGGCTGAAGATCAGATGATACGGGATGAGCTAGCCAAGGATAAAATGACTACTACTCTGTCCGGTCAGAGTTATGATGATGCACAGAAAGCGAATACTGCCAAAGAATTCGCCGCCTCTCAAGTCGTAGAGACGAAAGCGACAGCGCTCAGTGCTTTTGAACAGGCTCCAGCAGAAGTGAAGACACAGATGATGCTCCGAACAACGGGGAATATCAGACAGGCACTCTTTTTAACTCCGGAGCTCATGGCGGACACGCGGATGAATGCGCCGTTTGACTACACTATCAATCGGGGAGCAATGGGTTTTGTTCAAATGGGCCGGATTACGGAGAAGTTTGCGGAGCTTCATAGCGGACAATTTAATCGGTTTAACCGAATGGCCTTTCCGCTCCATCCTTCTCAGGTGGACCAAGTAGTGCGACTCGTTTCGCTTGCCCAGGACTCTCGATTCTTTGGAACGGCAGGGTTGCCCAAATCAGTCGAGACTGTGGATGAGTACACTCGTCGGATTGCTCATTTGGCACTTTCTAGTGGCAAGGAAAAGGAACTTTTCATGTTGCTTCAGGGGAGACGTAATTCACTTATTTAACAGAGAACACTATGGCCCTCGATCAAGCACAGTTGCGAGACGAACTCATCAAAGCGTTTCATCTCGAGCAAATTCCTGAGGATAAGCGTGATGAACTCCTCGAGAAAATGGGCGAAGCGCTCTTGAAGCGCGTGTTCCTCGCAACCATGGACAAGATTGGTGAAGATGGGATCAAAGAATATGAGGTACTCCTCGATCGCGAGGCTAAGCAGGATGAAATCGAAGCCTTTTTCGAACAGAAGATTCCAGGGTATGATGTCTTTGTCCGTGAAGTCGCTACCGAATTCAAAGAAGAAATGACCAAAGCTCTGTAATATCCTAATTGCTGTCCGTATGACTATTCCGAATCTGCCGGAAGAGAAGTTGCCCGAAGCCATCCTTCCCAATCAGGGGGGAACTCCAGAAGCCGTAGCACACGTCCTCGAAGCCCCCTTCGCGCCGGAAACAGCCCCGGAAAAGGCGCCCGAGGCTTACCGCGAACTCCTCTCCAAGGTGACGCCGACCAAACAGGCAACTCCGGCCGATGATGATCATGAAGCTACTGTCATCCTCGATGCCAAGCACATCGGCGCCATGACCGACGAAGAGAGTAAGGTGCAGAAGCTCCTTGATCTCGCTGGGACCAAGGGGGTCATCCATGCGGTCAAGGTGGCGCGCTCACTCAAAGACTTCTATGCGCTTGATCGGATGCATGATGAACTCGCCGGTAAGTTCTACGAAGGACTCCTCGAGAAGGGGATGATCGAAAAAGAATAATACATTGCCAAAACAAAAATGGAAGTGACTTTTGACCTCAATATCGTCCTCGTGCCGCTGGCCTACCTCTTTGCGTTTTTTGCTTTGACGAGTGGGCTCTATCTCGTGGTGCGGAGCTTTTTCCGCTTTC
>CAYNNJ010000045.1:0-6862 GCA_964398755.1 uncultured Bdellovibrionales bacterium | reverse complement strand
GGCGGACGGTAGCACCCTTGGGGAGCCAGAGGGGGAGGCCGGAACCGACCAGGTCGGAAAAAGTGAAGAGGCCAAGCTCTTGGCCGAGCCGGCGGTGGTCGTTAGGGGCGAGGATGGATGCATCCTCCGCTTCGGGAGCTCTTTTGTCAGTCATAATATAGTGATAGGGGTTTGTCCCTATCATAGCGTCATGTGAAGAGCGGAGCAAGCGCGGTCTTGACAAAAGAGAAGAACATGCTACGCTATGAGTAGTTCTTGGTGGTCGTTTTTTGTCTCCTCCTGGCACAGTTCTCTGTGCATTTGCCCCAACCGGTAGTATTCGGTTGGGGCTTCCTTTTTTCTTACTTCTTTTCTTCGACTTCCTGAATAGTGAGGTTCAAATCTTTTTTGAGTTCGGTGGTTTGGTCGTAGGTCTTACCATCCTTGGTCTTGATATGGACCGAGACGGGGACAGTGCCGACCCCTGATTGCTTTTGAATGAGGAGCTTGTAATCGTTCTCGGTAACCGTCTCAGGGAGTTCATATTTGAGCATGCCCTGTGTTTCGCCACCGATAAGCACGTCAACAAAGACGCCGAAATACGTTTTGCCAAAGGCTTCATCTGTGAGGGGTGAGCCGACGAGTTTACGCTCAAGGAGCTTGGCTCCCTTCGGGACATAGGCACGGAGGTAGGTGTGGTAGTCGCTCGTCCGCCAGTCACCATAGGCAGCGGTGTGTTTGTAGGTGTAGAGGACGGTAGCGACTGGTTTCTCTCCAGTAAAGTCAACGGTGTAATCAAGTGACCGGCGCATGTAGTAGTCACTCTTGAGCGCTCCCATGTTGGCATCAACGAGCATGAGATAATCACCAGTCCAATCCTCTGCTACCGAACCATCCCAGTGGACGCTCTCGACGAGGGCCTGGAGATTTGGGTCAGCAAACCAAATCATGACATCACGGTTCCGGAGCTCGTTCTGGGTGAATTCGGCGAGTTTCGGAGCATTCCCCACGGTAGCCACGCGGTTCATGATTTCAGCGGCGATTTTCTTCATAATAGCCTTGCGGTTCTGCTTCAGTTCTGCCGGGACATCCTCACCGAGGTAGGCCCGCTCGACGCGCTCTTCGAGCTTGTAGGCACCATTTTCGCTGGTATAGGTGTGGGAATCACCAGGGATTTGGATTGGGCCCGTTACCGCGAGAATATTGTTAAACACGTGGGAGTTTACCCCGATGACGGCATCAAACTTTTCGCGACCACCGGAGAGACGGTAGAAGTACTGCGCTTTTTCAGCGTTCGTGGGAAAGTCGGGTGAGAAGTTGGAATCGCGGAATTTCCAATTCTTGAGCTGGAGTTTTCGCTTGAACGGATAGGGTGGAGTAATCTTCGCGACGATACGCTGATCGAGGAGGTTGGCATCTTCGACATAGGTTGAGACGACGGCTGCATTTTTGACTTTGACGATGGCATACTGTCCGAGGAATCCACCTCCAGGACGGAGTTCATCGGCATTCTGAAGGAGGATGAGGAAAACACGAGTCTTATCGTCTTGCTTGGAGAGTTCAGCGACCAGTTGATTCACGACTTCGAGCTCTTTCTTGGTATCAGGGGCGATTGGAAGGAGTTTGGACACCTTTTGGAGGATGTTGAGTGATCCGACAGCAAATTCGGTCTTGTGTTCCTTGGCGTAGAAAAAAGCAAAATAACCACCGATAGAGACAATGAGAACGACGACGAGGGCGATGATCCACCCCTTGGTGAGGAATGCAGGCATGAAAATATAAGAAAAATTTACCTCGGTAGTATACCAGAAAAGTGCCCCTCCCGCACTCTTTGCTGACCGGGTCAAAATACGCTACAATGGCCTCGTTCGGTAGCCAAGCGAGATTAGTATAATGGTAGTACATGACCTTCCCAAGGTTAGGGCACGGGTTCGATTCCCGTATCTCGCTCTATAAGAACTAATAGCTCTGGATTTTTCCAGGGCTATTAGTTTTTCTGGGATACGGGAATCGAAGGGTGTGAGTAGAAAGCGAGCGAGCGGAGCTTTCTGTGTGTAGCACCCCGGCTTTTTGTCGGAGCAAAAAGGATTCCCGTATCTCGCTCCAATCTTATAGATAGTTCCCTGCCTGTCGGCAGACAGGGATTTTTACCCGTCCTCTGGCGGTCTCCTTACCCGCTCCAATGAACCGCCCTGTTAGAGGGCGGTTTTGTTGTTCTGCCAGGTGTTGAGGCGGGCATTCCAGTCCATGAGGAAGTGTTTGAACCAGAGGATGAGCGAAGTGTCAGAGGCGGGAGGCGGTGTATCAGGAAGAGGAACCTCGGTACTCGCTCCGAGGACGGCTGGGTCGCTGAGTTCTGTTTCAGGGAGGGATACTTTCAAAGTTTGCTCGGTTGAGGTCGGTTCGTTATTTGTTTCTGGCTCGCTTTGCTCTGGTTCCATGATCGACTCCTCGGGTGAAGTTTGGTTTGATTCTTCTTGAGTGGCTATTTCTTCAGGATCATCTTCAGTTGTATCATTATCTACCTCTTTCGCAGGAGTCTCATTCCACTCCCAACGCTTCCCTTTTTCTTTGCGATAGATTACGTCTTCGGCGACGGCTTTCGGGAGTTTGTATTTGATATCCTGGAGTACTTTTCCGTCGGGTGCTCGCAGTTCAATCTTGCCTTTTTGGTTGGGGAGCGTGAAGAGGGAGAATTCTCGGGTCAGTTTTCTCTCGGACTTTGGGGGGATGATGAAACTTTCTCGAATCGGGTGATTGGAGAGTTTCTTCCAGCCAGTAGCGATGCCATAGTCTTTGAGGTCAATGGCTTTTTTCCCACGATTCTCAATCATGAGCCATTCGGCGTCGCTATCTTTACCGCTCGGGTTGGGGACGAGAGCAGTGATACGGACATTGGGTTTGGGGAGCGAAGTAATCTTGAGGGCAAAGGTTTCGACGACATCATCGGAACCGTCCGTGGTGGTGAGCGTCACCTGATAGGTGCCATTTTTTTCATAATGATGTTCGGTTTTCTCTTTATAGCTCTTGTGCCCATCACCAAAGTCCCAGGTGTACTTGAGGGTGCTTCGCTCCGCATCCTTGCCTCGAGCATCAAAGGTGATGGCCATCCCTCGGTATCCTTTTTTCGGTACCTTTTCTTTGGTTTCTGGAAGGGAATTGACGATATTTGTTGCACCGGGAGTGGGTGTCCCACCACGCCAGCCCGCCTCGGTAGAGTTGAGAGAAACGCCCTCTTTGGTTTTGAGGTAGGTCATGGTATCAACGAGGGCTCCGGTTGCATCAAAGAGTGACAGCGTTTCGTTCGTATTGTTGAGAGAGAGTTTGGAGACGGCACGTTCCAAGACGAAATAGCCTCGGGCTGGAAGAGAGGAGTCTGGAGGAAAAGTGTACTCGCCCGTTTTGGAAGCATCGTGGAGGCGGTAGCCGGTGATGTCAATCGGTCCATCGCTTGGATTGTAGAGTTCAATAAACTCGGCGGACTCATCACCCTTGGGATTAGCGAGCACCTCATGTATGCGTACCGGACTCGTAGATGAGAGGGCTGGATCAGGAGGAGTGGGAGGTGTTTCGAGGTAAACTTCGCCTCGACTATTGGTGGGCGTGAGGGGGCTATCGCTCTCCCAGAGGAGAGTCACTGGGTTACGGGTGAGACTCTTCCCAGCGTTTGGATTGGCGACACGGGGTGTCTCTGGGACAAACAAAGCACCCGTACCCCAAGCGACGCTGTCTAAGAGGATACCTCCTGCTCCTGACTCGCTATAGAGACCGATACTATTATTGTCGGCGAGCGCTGATGAGCTCCCATCGGCATCCGCAAAGGGGAGGGCGTAGCGGCCAGCGCTGTGCGCGAAGAGGAAGTAGCCTTCCGCTGGAATGGTGACATCCTTGCCAAAGACTTTGATGGAACTCGTACTCCCGCTACTCGTCAGTCGACGGAGTTGTATGCCGGAGAGATCGATGGGAGCGTCGGAAAGATTGCGGATTTCGATGAACTCGTCCGTGACAGTGTCACCTCGGGTGGCGACTTCAGAGAAGATAAGCGATGAGGTCGCCTGCGCGGGTGAGACCGCAAAAAAGAAGGGCAGACATCCGAGAGCGAGGGCGCTCCGGAAGAAAACACGCTTCATAGGGAAAAAGAAGTATAGTACTTCTTTCATATCATATTTGTGCCGCTTCAACAATAGCTATCTCAATCCTCGTATGCTATACTGTGAGAGTAGAAACAAAAATATGGAAAAAAAGAATACCGAGGCAAAAGAGAAACCGTTTCAGTTCGGGCAGTTCCTGAACCGTATAACGGAGACGTTGACTGATCACGCAGAGGATCTGGTCGGACACTGGTTTGCGAGTATCGAACGCGGGGTCCATGGACTTCTCTCGAGTATCTTCAAACGACTGAGTGTCTTCTACTTTGTTCTTCTTGGAGCGACCTTTCTCCTCGTGGGATGCGCACGGGTCCTCGATCAAATCTATGGACTCTCGGGGGTTGGAGAGATCATCATTGGTACGGTCATCTTTGCGCTTGTCCTCGTACTCCTCATGGGAGAGAAACATTCTACTGATAAAAAGTAATTATGAAAGATATGCCTAAGGCACAAAAGCAGGTAGAAGCAGTTGCAGAAGCCATCAAGGGGAAGGTAGTAGAACAGGTTGATAAGACCAAGGTCATGGCAGAAAAGGAAGTGGCTAAGGTGAAGAAGCAACTTGAGAGCACTTACGCAACCGTCGAGACTTTTGCCAAGAAGAATCCAGAGAAAGCAGCCGTAGTCGCTGCCGGTATCGGAGCCGCTCTCGGAGCCGCGATTGCGCTCCTCATCAGTGGTGGCAAGAAGAAGGGCAAGAAATAGCCCGTGCACGAACGATAGATTTCCCACAACCCGCCTTTATAGGCGGGTTGTGTTGTATACTGGGGACATGGGACTCATTTCACTTATTATCACACTCGTTATTGTGGGGCTCGGGGTGAGCTACGCTTTTTTGGGTTCCTCTACACCACTGACGATCGAAAATGATGCTCCGGCTCCGGCGGGTTTGGACCTGTATGAGAGTCTCACTACCGAAGCGAATGATATCGTGAGTACGGAAGAAGAGCGAGTGGAGGCCGAGATAGATGCGTTGGAAGAAAATTTGAAACCCGAATCTCCGCTGGTTCAATCAAAAGAAGCAGATGAAGGTAAGGTGGTGACAGAAACTGATATTGTTGACCGACTGATGAGCACGGGCTTTGCAGTGCCAGCGAAAGCACGTACTGTTGATACCATCGTGCTCCATTCATCGTATAACTCCTTGGGCGGTGACCCGTATGCTGTCGGGAAGCTCGTCGAGATTTATGAGAGCTATGGGGTGAGTGCTCACTACCTCATTGATCGAGGGGGCAAGATCTACCGGTTAGTGGGGGACCAGAACATCGCCTATCATGCCGGGGCGAGCAAGATGCCGGATGGCCGCAAGGATGTCAATGATTTTTCCATTGGTATCGAGATGATGAACAAAGAGGATACGGAGTTTACCAAGGACCAATACGAAGCGGTCAATACCCTCGTTGGCACGCTCAAGAAAAAGTATGGCATCAAGTATGTCGTCGGTCACGGTGACATCGCCCCCGACCGCAAAACTGACCCCTGGAACTTTGATTGGAAGAAGCTGAAACACTAGATTGCACTTTGCAGCGTTTCAGAACACCACATGCTGTGAGAGTAGTCGCTTTTGGAGGCTTGAAATAGCCTCTTTTTTGATGTTTAAGAAGGGATAATTCAAGTATTGACACAACTATGAAAATATGCTATTATGAACAGTCAAATTGACCGCTGTTTCTCTGGCGCACAGAGAGGCTCATTCCCAACCCAGGAGACACTTCATGAAGCTCAATACCTCGATTCTCCCGCTCCGCGTCGGAGCATCCGCCGCCCTCGAGCTGTCGCAAGACAAGTGGTCGGTCGTCCTCACGCTCCAGTCACCTTTCAGCAGAGAGCATTTGGATCTCACTGAAGTCTTGGGCACCGACGACGTCCCTCGTGGGGGCCTGTCAACCACTGCAATGGTTGTCGAAGTCCACCCGTGGAGAAAAGGCGAAGCCTTGGATACGCGAAAGCTGACCAAGGGCGGAACCTTGCTCTACAACTTCGATCTCGAGATCATGATTGATTCGGCCACCGGGTCCAACCCGTACATGGCTACGGTCACGTTCGAGATCCCTGCCGACCAATGGGAATTCTTCTTCAACCCGGAAACCTTCAAGGAGACCACATGAACCAGTTCAAGATGCAGTGCCTGTGCTGTGACAAGACCCTCGACCCGGTGACGGCCGATGCCCCGTACCAGCCCAATGACGGTGTCATCTGCGACACCTCCGGGAACTACGGCAGCACGGCCTTCGATGCCTGCTTCGGGGAACGGCTCGTTTTCTTCCTCTGCGACGGCTGTCTCGTCGCGAAGAAGGAGCGAGTGCTCTACTACAGACCGACCAGGAGCCACGACCATTAGCCGATGGACGGTGACCCCAAACCAGTGCCGTGGACATCCGTCCTCGAGCACGAACCCGTCAGCGGATAAGCTGACAAGGCCAACGGCAACCGCCGTGCAAACGACCCGCCTCAAGAGGTCGTTTTGCTTTTGTCAAAAATCCAAATTTTAAGATATGCTATACTCATTTTGAACTAAAATATATTCCAACTTAGTCCCAGAGCCACAGGTTGATTCAATCCCTTGGAATTGAGATAATGAGGGTATATGAATGTCTATTTCCCTGAATTATCCTTACTTGATCCCATAGTCATCTTAAGAAATGGCTTAAATAGGCTATTTCAATCATTTACACTTTGCAGTGTTTCAGAACACCACATGCTGTGAGAGTAGTCGCTTTTGGAGGCTTGAAATAGCC
>CAYNNJ010000044.1:4029-6946 GCA_964398755.1 uncultured Bdellovibrionales bacterium | reverse complement strand
TTTTTATTTACAACACTCCTCACTCCGATATATACTACAGTCATGAAACACAAAGAATATACGTGGCATCATTCACTGCACCCTGATACGCTCCTCATTTCAGCGTTGACGCTCTTTGTACTCCTCCTGGGTGCCTTTTTTGTTTCGTATTATACGTTTTCCCACCCTGAAAACAACCCAGGAGTCGCTTGCACGGAAGAAGCTCGGCTCTGTCCCGACGGGAGCGCTGTTGGTCGCAGTGGCCCATACTGTGAATTCGCTCCCTGTAGCGGAGTCCTGCCTGATCGTCGGGGGATTATCGATGCGCCACTCGAGGTACCAGCACCAACAAAAAAGGGCACAGAATCGCGTGTCTGCACCCAAGAAGTTAAAGCCTGCCCGGATGGCAGCTTTGTCGGGAAAGTCGGCCCCAACTGCGAATTTGCCCCCTGTCCGGATGATGGCGGGACGCTCGAATCCGGTGAGTAATTCAACTTTATATCTTATAGGCTGAGCTCGTCATCAACCTCTATTTTATTTTTCTTGACGGACAAACTGGTACTTTCTTTATCGAGCACCTTGGCCTGCTCTACCTCGTCTTGTATCGAAGAGGGGAGGGTGGCGAGGATAGTACGGAGGGCGATGCCATCTACCTTGAGGACGGACTCCCACTTATCGAGAGGCTCAAGGACCGCTCGCAGTTTCTCACTATCATACTTGTAGGTCTTGCGCATCGATTTGCCGATGATACCTTGTTCATCAAAAACACGGTCAACACCTTCCTGCTCCATGTATGTGAGAATAAGCGACTGGAGTTTTCCCAGGCGGAGTTTTTCTTCCGACAGCTTTCCTTTGAGATCAAAATACTCAGTAATGGCCTCCTTCACATCCTCCGTCTCTACCCGGCGTGTTTCGGCGAATTTGTGCTTCCACAATGGACAAGTTTTCTGATACCCACACCAGTCACAGAGGGGCGAGAGGATAGGTTCAAATTTGGCCTCTTCAATGGACTTGATGACCTGAAGAAAGGTCTCGTCGACGCGCTCCAACTGTTCCAAGGTGCGAGTGCTTGAGAGTTTGACCCCGTGCTTGAGATAGTAGAGACTCACGGTTATTTTATCGAGATTGGCTACTTCTTTGGGATAACGAGCCAGAAACGCTTTGAGATAGATGGAGAGCTGGAGGTCGTTGTCGACTTTGTCCTGACTCGGCATCTTGCGCGTTGTTTTGTAATCGATAATCTCATACCCATCTTTGGTTCGATCAATGCGGTCGATGATGCCGGAGACGATGTGCTTCCCTGTCTCCTCAGTCCCAATTTCGATGGCGAATCGACTCTCAAGGTCGACAATGGTGTAATCACTCGGTTTGTTGCGGGCGAGATAATCTTGAATCATGGTCACTCCCTGGGAAAAGGCCGCTCGCTCCTCGAGTTCGTCCTCGTAAACCTCGCTATTCCAACCTTTAGCGAAATAATCAAGCGCTTGCTCGACCGTAGGGGAGAGAAGGGCAGGGGTGTGGACGTACTTCATGACGGCATGCACGAGCGTCCCAAAGACGGCCTCCTTACTCTTAGGCTCAGGAATACGATCAACGTGTTGATATTTATACTTGAGGGGACAGGTCTGGTAAGTCCCGACACTCGAATAGGAAATACGCATATTTGGAGAGGAATTATGAAGTATGAAACAGGAATCATGAGGCAAAAACTACCCTTATCTTATCAAGAAAAACTGGTCGCGTAACCTTGACAAAGTGATGATTCCATGCCAGAATAAAACGTTGTCCTTTTCCAACCCGCCCATTAACCCAACATCCCAAAAGGGGACCGTCCATGGATTATTTTGTCTTGAGCATGCTTTTCGGCATTCTCGTTCTACTTCTCGCCATCGTCCTCTGGATTGCCCGTGTCACCGCCACAAGAGCGGAAGAACGACACGCGATGATGGAGAAAGCGCTTGAAGAAAAGCTCAGCAAGCTAGAGGAGGCGAACAAGGCTCTCCTCGCGGGCATTGAAGCAATGAGGCACAACGAGGCCGCTGCCACTGAAACTGGCGCACATACCCTCGAGGGTCTCATCCACGAGCTTGATCAGGCGCAACAAGAGATCAAGCGCCTCCGGCCCCAGGTAGTGACCCTGACAGAGTCCCTGAGGCGAGCAGAAGAGCGCTCAACAAGAGATCCGTTGACCGGCCTTCTGAGTCGTTCGGGCTTCGAAGAGTTGTTTTTCGCCGAAGCTCAAAACCAGCTGCGAGAATCACATCCGCAGCCGACCGCAAGTGTTTCAGTCCTCTACATGGACCTCGATGGCTTCAAGGCCTACAACGATAGCGAGGGACACGATGGCGGCGACCGAGTGCTACGAGCCTTTGCCCAACTTGTTCGCGACTGCTTCCCTCGGGGAACGGACCTCATTGGTCGACGAGGTGGGGATGAGTTCGTGCTCGCGGCATTCAATGCGAATGCATCATTTGCCAGCGAACGCGCACAGCGACTCCTCCTTCAGATGTCCCAAGATGGGCGCTTCCAGCTCATCGAAGGCGAGCCGCAGGTAACCGCCTCCATCGGAATCATGGACGGCACCATTGAGCCGGGGTCTGATATCGCAGAGATCATGCGCAGGCTGATGAGCCTAGCAGACGAAGCAATGTACCGCGCCAAAAGGAAAGGCGGAAATACCGTCTGCATCTCAAGTAAGTCGTGGCTTCACAAGGCGCTCGATATCAACCTTGACTCTGTCGAGTGACCAACAACCGGAAGGTACGCAACGCGTGCCGGCCGGTTTTTTTATGGTATGATGAAAGTGATCAATTATTCGTATCACTCTCTATATGTTTGTTGGATTTGGAAATCGGTTCGGAGGTCTGCGACGTCGAAGAGGCTGTGGTTGCCTCGGACTCGCCATTGTCGTCATCCTTGTACTCCTGGTCTTCCGAGC
>CAYNNJ010000044.1:0-3929 GCA_964398755.1 uncultured Bdellovibrionales bacterium | reverse complement strand
GTGGTTGCCTCGGACTCGCCATTGTCGTCATCCTTGTACTCCTGGTCTTCCGAGCCTTCCGTTAAAGAAGCGATGGTCTCAAGCTCCGTTCCCACGGAGCTTTTTGTATGTCGAGACTCCACCACCGCTTTTTCATTTTTCAGTAGGGGGAGCATGCAAAGCAGAATTGCGAATTTTGAATCAAGATGTATGATATTTTTTATTTAAAAATCACGGATCAGATTTCATTACCAATTGAAGCAGGGGAAAGCGTCAACTCAATGGAGATAGTACAGAGTCGGTGCCGTATCTATTTCGGTCCGTGGCTTATTTGAGAGAAGGATTCACTATACGTCTCATAATGTAACTTATAGGACATTGTGTGAGGAGAAGACCGAGAGGAGAAATATTAAACTATAACAACAACTCGTTACTCACCTACTGGTTCCCAATTTTTTAAAAAACGGATGCGTATAATCGCTTGTGAGGCATTTGGATATACGTGGGTATACATCCACCCCTCTAAGATCGAATGAATACTGGAATATGAATTATGATGGAAGAATTTTCTGATCGTAAAGTTTAATTCATGACTCATTCCTCATACTTCATATTTCAGCTACAAAACACTCCCCTCCTTTTTCAAAAAAATCGCCAGGGGAGTCTTGGGTCAAATTTTCAAAACCTTACGGCTTCTTGAGAAAGGCGTCGACTTTTTTCCAGAGAAACTGATGTTCGAACTTGATGCCATGACCACCATGAGGTTTGAGGTAATAACGTGCACCGATAGATTCGGCAAACGGAATGACGGGATCGACTGGTACATTGGTATCATCCTTGGCATGAAGAATGAATACTTTCTTACCCAGTATCGTTTTGGTGTGAGCCAATGGATTATAGAAATCCGTCTTGACGAGTTTCTGCCAATCAGATGTATGTTTGGTTCGATACGCACCTCCAAATCCCAGGCATGCCAAGCGCACGAATTCATCAAAGGGTTCATCCTCCCCTTCTACGCTCCAATCAATGACAGGGGAATGAGCAATAACTTTTTTTACGATTGGCAAATCGGTATTCATGAGGACGGCTGGTCCACCAAAAGATCCACCAAACAAATGAATCGCTTTGACTTTGATCGGAATGATTTCGCCAGTAGCTACATCCTGTACGAATGCATTCTTTTGCAATTCAATAATCACGTCCCGAATATCGTCGGCCGGCGAATGCTCAAGAAAGTATCCGTCGCTCTCCCATGTCCCCCGATAGCGTGGATAGACAACGACATAGCCCCGAGCAACCAAAAAACGCATCCGGTCCAGTTTGGATGACCCAGAGGGTGCCCCAATAGCAAGTACAGCCACCTTTCCAGTCTGACGTTCTGGGAAGAGTACCTCAGCCACGATATCGCGGGCCATACGTACTCGATTCGGTCGAACCAGTCGTTTCATATCTTACGGCAAATAGTTCATCGGATTGACGGTCGCACCAATCGGGATACTGAGACCTTTCACGGTCTTCGATGGTACGACATCATAAGATTTCTCGGAAAAGACGGTAAAGTGGAGATGGTTTCCAGTCGAGTATCCCGTACTTCCCATTTTGCCAATCTGCTCCCCTTTCGTGACGGTTTCACCCTTACTCACACCGACGGAACTGAGGTGACCATAGAGCGTAATCATACCGTTATTATGATCGATAGCAATCCATCGTCCATAAGCATACTTACCAAGATTTCCCGTGCCAATGACTTTTCCGCTCGCTGCCGCATAGATAGGTGTGCCGTAGGGCCCACCAAAGTCGACACCGTTGTGCTTGCCAGAAGCGTATGCTTTTTTCGAAAAGCTGGTCTTGCCGTAACTCTGCGTGATAGTCACTTTTTTGACTGGATAGGCGAGGAGACTCTTGGAAGAACTCGGGAGACCGTCAGTAGACAATCCGGCTTCCAAATCATTGATTTCATTCTCAATGTCGTCACGTTGTTTTTGGAGATCATCAACGAGGTTATCGTATTTGGTCTCCTCGGCTTGCGTTTTGGCCAAGAGGCTTGCTTTGCTCTTCTTCGTCGCTTCCAGATTGGCATTGCGCTCCGCTTGATCCTTGTAGAGTTTATCAACCTCGGATTTTTTGGCTGTTACTGACTCTTGTTCCTTGGACAAACTATCACGCAGTGTCTTGACCGAATCAAGGAGTTCGCTGACGCGGTCACTAATACTCGCGGTCCATCCTTCGGTTTTGAAATAGAGGAGACTTTCAGCTGAAGCCAAGAAAACAGGCTGAGATTCGCCTGAGTACTCACTGTAGTAGACTCGCATGAGCTCAGAAAGGATACGCTTTTGACGATCAATCAGAATACTCTTTTCAGCTACACGTAGAGAAAGTTCTCGAATCTGAGCTTCCAGCTCATTGATTTGTTTGGTGGTTGTCTTGATCTCAAGCTCGAGTTTGTCCACTTGAGCCTGGAGTCCTTCGATTTGTTCGGAAAGCGTTGCGCCCTGACGTTGCTTCAGGTCAATAATCTGCTTGTACGCTTTGATTTTGGCGTCGATTTCCTCGAGCTCGTCCTCCTTGTCCTCTAGGGCCTTTTGCTGGGCATCAGAAAGCGTCGTCACACTTTCGCTCGCTCGTACCAAAAGAGAACTGACGATGCCTGCTCCGAGGAGCAGGAGGAGGAGAAATACGAATTGAAATGGGAGATTTTTGTTGGGCATGGTTTGTTTCAATTTCTTCGTATCTTCTAGTATACCATACCCAAGTCCGTTAGACAGACATCTTTGTGATGGCTTGTTTTAGGCGCTTCAGGCTTTCATCGCGACCCAGAACCCAAGCAACCTGGGCTGGCGAAGGAGACCGCTCAGCACCGGTGAGGGCTACCCGGAGTGGCCAGAGGAAATCGCCTCTTTTGTCTCCAGCTTCTGTGAGCAGTTTCTCTTCGATGAGATTTAGTGTGTCCCAGGTATTGGCATCCCAGCTTTCGAGGAGTCTTTCGGCCTGTGTCAAAGAAGCCTGCGTCATGCTGGCATCGTTTTCTTTCCAGTGAAGCATCGTTGCCGCATATTCCCCCATCACAAAGAAAAATGGGTTATGGAGGCCGATATCAGTAAGACGCGCCAAACGATCACGCTCAACCGTGAGAACGCGCTTGAGATAGTCTTCTGATCTGAGCGATTCCCCTACCGAAGTAAAAAATTCATTCTCAAATTGGCCAAATTCTTTGGCCCGGTCATACAGCTCATCAACAGAAAGTTTCTTCAGATACTCTCCGTTCATCCAATCCAGTTTTTTCAGATCAAAGACGGCTCCGGCTTTGTGAAGCCCTGACAAACTAAACGTTTCTTCCAGTTCATCAAGAGTAAAGATCTCCTGGGTATTCCCCTGCCCTGGGTTCCAACCCAGAAGCGCAATGAAATTGATGAGCGCTTCTTTGAGATAACCTTGAGCAAGAAAGTATTCCACCGATACGCCACCATCGCGTTTGGACAGCTTTTTCTTGCCATCTTTACCCAGGATAACCGAGAGGTGTCCGATATGGGGTGCCTCCCAACCGAGTGCTTCGTAGAGCAGGATATGCTTCGGCGTACTTGGGACCCATTCTTCGGATCTAAGTGCATGTGTGATTTGCATGTGGTGGTCATCGACCACAACAGCGAGATGATACGTTGGGAAGCCGTCAGACTTCATGAGGACGTGGTCGTCAAGATCTTTGGTGTGAAATTTTACCCTGCCACGGACCAAATCAACGAACTCGATCTCTCTATCCTCAGGAATGAGAAAACGGACTACATACGGCTCACCAGCTTCTTTCTTGTGCGTTAGCTCTGATTCGGAAAGTTTCAAGCAGTGTCGGTCGTACTTTGGCGCTTGCTTATTTTTTGCTTGCTCTGCCCGCATCGCTTCCAAGCGTTCTGCTGTACAAAAACAGGGGTAGGCTTTCTTTTCGTCTATCAGTGCCT
>CAYNNJ010000043.1:0-7211 GCA_964398755.1 uncultured Bdellovibrionales bacterium | reverse complement strand
CCATTGTCGGATGGGTAGCCATACACGTTATGAATCTACAAACTTACACGAGTAATTATCCTAGATAATTATGACACGGAGCGTCATTCTTGGCAACTCGGTGACCTTTTTCTACGTCGGAAAGTAGTATAGCGGGCTTTCTCCCCTTTGGCAACTCTCAAGCCTATGGAACATAGGCACACTGTTTCAGGTCGGTACAGCGATAGACGACATCACCGATCTGGTCGGTCCGACGGATGATGGCTCCGATCGTCTCGAGGCGTGCGAGGACGCCCAGGTCCGGGTGGCCATAGCTATTCTCCCCCACCGATATCACTGCCTCCTTGGGACGAATCTGATTAAGAAACGTGGCGCTCGACGAATGCTTGGAGCCATGGTGCGCCACCTTGAGCACCGTGACGGACGCCTCATCAGGGAGGACGCTTTCTTCTCGTGGTAGATCCCCAGTGAGAAGAAAACTCGTCTCACCATAGGTGAAGCGCGCGACGATACTCCCCTCGTTGGTACCGCCTGCCACCACTCCGCTTATCGGGGCCAGTGGATACTCGACCGTCAACACGCCGCCCTTTGGCAGGACTATTTCTCCCCCACGAAACAGCCGGAGGGGTGGTCCGCCCGTTCGTTCCCGGATTGCTTCTTGGAACAAGCGTGACGTCTCGGTCTCACTCTCGGCCCCAGTCGTCATGACCTGTGTCACCCGATAGGTCCGGAGGAGCGCCGGGAGCCCGCCGATATGGTCAGCATCTGGATGGGTCGCGATGACCGCCTCGATCTCTCGATCCCAGAACGGGACGTGGCGCCCGATACGCGCGAGGAGCTCACGCCCGGAACGACCACCATCGATGAGTACCTGGTGATTCCCCTGCATGATGAGGATAGCATCGCCTTGGCCCACATTGAGAAAGATGATGGTGGTGCGCTTCTCGAGGAGTGCAAGGTGCCAGAGGAGGAGTCCACCCATGAGAGCGAGCACCACAAGCGACAAAAGAATGAGTTTATACCCGGTGCGCATACGTAGTTCTCGGATAGCGTTTGGAAATGATGAGGATAACTATGGCGAGTATGACATACCACATGACGAGGTGCCAAACACCAAATTGCTCGACTTGGATGAGCGCCTCGAGACTCCCCAACCATTCGACACTGCGAGTCATGAGGGTGAGGACGAGATAGGCCACGGGGCTAACGATGAGGTGTGCCCCCGGTATGATGAGAAAGAGGATACCAGAGAGAAACGACAGTGCCATGGCAAGTGGTACGAGCCACACCAAAAAGTTACCAATGAGAATGAGCGGTGAGAAAACATGGAAAGAGAAGAGGATGATTGGGAGAACAAAGATCTCCACCACTATGGTGATGATGAGCATCTCGCTCACTTGACGGAGTACCGGCTTTTCCGTAAGCAAGCGCTCCTGGTATGGGGCAATCCAGAGGATACCGAGGGTAGCGAGAAACGAGAGCTGGAAACCGAGATCATAGCGAAAGAGGAGCGGATTTATGGAGAGCATCACCGCGCCAGCCAAGAGAAGCGCATTTACTGGTTGAGCGAGGCGACCGAGCTGGAGTGCCACAAAGACGATACTTGCCATCGTCCCCGCTCGCACTGCCGACGCCGGGAGCCCAATCATGATGATAAAAAAGACGATCCCAATGATGACCGACCAGATGGCTTGGTGTCGCCACAGTCCGATCCATAATCCGAGAAAGAGGAGGAGCTCGGCGATGATGGTGATGTTGTAGCCCGAGACCGCAATCATGTGCGAGAGCCCCACTGCCGTAAAAGCATCCTTCAATGCCTCAGGGAGATAGTGATCTCCACCGAGGAGGAGTCCCTTAGCGAGCCCCGCTTCGGGCTCAACGAGAGCCAAAGAGAGGGCTCGCTCAAAAACCTGTTTGGGACGATAGAGGAGGGTGAGGAGCTCCTCGTAGGTATCAGTGGGGAGTCGCTCGGCCACCCCGCCCCGGAGGCACGTACTCCCGACGCCCTCTTTGGCGAGATACATGCGATAGTCAAAGTCCGGCGCAAAGTTTTCCGGAAGCGTCAGGTCACAAGAAAACTGAAGGCGTGCCCCCGGTGGGAGAGCTAGACCAAGTGGTGCCTGCCACAGGACTCGCTCCGTAGGACACGTCCCCGCTTCACAAGTAACAAACCGGAGGAGAGTCCGTCGATAGGTATCTCGCTCCTCAGGATTCCCAACGATGCGAACCGTCCCCGTGACTGGTCCTGGCGACGAGAGCGTCTCATAGCGTATCCGCTCTCCTTGGGCAAGAGTGACGCCAACGAGAAACGTGGCGAGCGAGAGCGCGAGGCACAGCGTCCGCACTCCCGGAAAGACGATATAAAAAGCAAGCGCGAATGCGCTTGCGAGGAAAAACAGCGGGACAAGAGGCAGAGTCACAAACGAGCCCACGGCCACACCGCCGATACCCGCGAGGATGACACAGAGGAAGACCCGATCCTTCTCCATACCCGGTAGAAAACTATTTCAACTTTTCGAGGGCTTTGAGAAAACTCTGAGCACTGCCAAATGATTTGTAGACCGAAGCAAAACGGATATAGGCAACTTCGTCTACTTCTTTGAGTTTGTCCATGATGAGCGTCCCAATTTCCCGACTGGGTATCTCCGCCACCTGCTTCTCGTGAAGGACGTACTCAATTTCACCCAAAATCTTTTCAATTTTTTCTTCCGCGGCCGGTCGCTTCTCAAAAGCCCGCCGGAGGCCCTTTTCAATCTTCCCCTTGTCGTATTCTTCTTTATGACCGTCTTTCTTCACCACGAGTAAACGGAAAATTTCGACTTCTTCATAGGTACTGAACCGAGCATCACACTTCTCACACTCACGACGACGACGAATCGCCCGGCCCTCTTGGGTCTCACGGGAATCAACGACACGGGTATCGGGATTGTTGCAGTAGGGACAAAGCATATGTAGTAAAGCACAAAACTCAAATCACAAAATCCAAACCATTGAAAACTGTGTTTTTGAAATTTGTGCTTTGTTTGGTCTTTGTGCTTTTGGCACTGTATTTTTCCTACCCCCAGCATAGCAGAATCGAGGGAGAAAAGAAAAAGGCCACCGGGATGTTGCCTCGGTGGCTTTGGAATCATTGACCGCAGGTAGAAGCCGTTCAGCTGATCTTTCCTTTGGCCCAAGCGTCGTAAAGACCATCCAGTTCACGCATTTTCCAAACCACCACTTGGGCGCGCCGGCATACCTCTCGCTCCATCGGCCCCATCACTGATGCACGTACTTCCAGGGCTCGTTTTTCACCCTCAATCCACTCTTTTAGCGCCACGATCTCTCGCGGTCGATACGGACTGGCTGCGAGTTGGTGCAAACGATTGGCCTCATCAGGACTCAAGACTTCTATCACGATCATCTCCTCAAGAGAGTAACGGAGGCTCTGTGCCTCCGAACCAGAAACCGTGTCCAATTTCGGACCACTCGCCTTACCATATTTCCCCGCTCCTGTCCAGTATCCAAAAGAAAAAGGCCACCGGGATGTTGCCTCGGTGGCACTGCTTGGAATCGCTGACGGTGGTCCCGTTCAGAGTGGCGTTTGTCCCGCAACGGACACCTCAAGCTTGCCGACCACCTGGAGGTCGCTGCAGTCACACAGGGTGAATTGATCGTCACCGAAGAGCACGAGCTCGTAGGTCGGAAGACCAGCGTTCTGGGCCTCGAGGCTAACGCCTAAGATGCAGGCGTCATTGGCATCGAAAACAACAACTGCCACGACACCCTGTTCCTCCTTAAGGACTGACCAATCCAGGTCTGTCTGGAAGCCAGCCACAGCCCCTGTATCGTTGAACAGAGGCACGTGCGCCTTGAGGTGGTTGAGGATGGTCCACACCACTTTGTCGCTCGGCCCTTCGCCAATCTTCACGAGAGTCGGGCAAAAGAACATCACTTTAGCCATTTCGCTATCTCCATCTCGTCCACTTGGACAAGAAAAAATAGCACATGAGTGCTATTTTGTCAATCGTCTGTCTTGTAAACTATTTCTTCATCTTCCGGCGGATGAAGGCCGGGATTTCGAGGTCTTCTTCCTCGACCAGTTCTTTGGATTCGCTCCGGGGAGCCATCCCACGAGGCTGGATCTTTTCATCGATAATCATGACCGGCTGTTCGATCTTGCGCGATGGAAAGGTGATCGCTTCTTCAAAGATTTCTTCTTCGTCTTTTTCTTCGACTTCCTCGACGACCGCCCTCTCAGCTACGCGCTGACGGCTGGCGATGCTCGGCGCCCGATTGATGAGACCTGGCATGTCCTTGGTCCGAGGGATATCGAAACCGGTTGCGACGACAGTAATCTGGATCTCGCCCTTGCGGATCTGATCGTCAGTCACGGCACCAAAAATAACCTTGGCATTGGGGTCGATGTTTTCAGTAATGATATTGGCGGCCTCGTTGATCTCGAGCATGGTGAGGTCGCTTGATCCCGAGATATTGAAGAGGACACCCTTGGCCCCATCGATCGAGAGCTCGAGGAGTGGACTATTGATAGCAGCCTTGGCAGCCTCGACGGCACGATTCTCACCAGAGGCGATACCGATACCCATGAGAGCGCTGCCACTGTCCTCCATGATGGCCCGGACGTCAGCAAAGTCGACGTTCACGATACCTGGCTTGGTGATGAGGTCAGAGATACCCTGGACACCCTGGCGGAGCACATCATCCACGATGCGGAAGGCGTTCACGAGGGTGGTCTGACGATCGATGATCGAGAGGAGCTTGTCGTTCGGGATAGTGATAAGCGTATCGACACGATCCTTCAAATTCTCCAGTGCTTCTTCGGCGATAGCGCGACGCTGTGAGCCTTCGAACGCGAACGGCTTGGTCACGACACCGACGGTGAGGGCCCCAAGCTCTTTGGCCGTCTCAGCGACGATAGGCGCAGCACCAGATCCTGTCCCACCACCGAGACCACAAGCAACAAACACCATGTCGGCACCTTTGAGCACCTCTTGGATTTCATCGCGGTTTTCTTCGGCAGCCTGGCGACCAATTTCTGGATTCATCCCAGCCCCGAGACCCTTGGTCAAGTTCTTGCCGATGTGGACTTTTTCTTGAGCTTTGGAATGATGGAGAGCCTGGGCATCAGTATTGATCGCCACAAACTCAACACCCTTGATCTTGGCATCAATCATCCTCGAGATAGCGTTGTTCCCAGAACCACCAACACCTACCACTTTGATTTTTGCAAATGTCTCGATGTCGGGTTTGATCTCTGCCATAGACCTCTGTGGATTAGAAATATGAGCGTTAGTGTTCTTCCAGTATAGCGCTCCCGACTGCACCTACACAAGTGCCCGAGTAAAGCCCTAAATATCTGAAAATTCACTCTATCATAGCGGAAGAATGAGTGTCAACCCTGTGTAATTCCGCCATAAAGGCGGACTGGCAGAGCCAGTATTACACAGGGTAAATCCCACTCTAACCAGCAAAAAACAGCAAGAAAAAGAAGGGGAGTTGCCTTCTTCAAAGAGAATATGTTTGTTTTGGTATTGATTCCACTCTCACTCACGGGAGAAACCGCTGTGACCAGTGCTTGACCCGTTCTACCATGTGCTCTATCCCCTCTGGCATCGCGCCAAAGAGTTTGTGTGGAGAAAAGGTCTTCTTGTCATGACCGGAATGTTGCGAAAGAAGAAGGAGACCGATGACCGTGGCAAACTGTGGATTGTCGACTTCATCGAGGATGCCTCCAAGTGGCTTGGGGTACCCAATCTGCGCCGGGAGTCGGAGGATACGCTTGGCGAGATCCACTACGCCAGGGAGGAGTGCTCCACCACCAGTGAGTACTGCCCCACCAGGGAGGAGTCCTTCACGACCAATGTTTTTGAGTTCGGCATTGATAAACGTAAATATTTCTTCGAGGCGCGCTTCGATGATCTCAGCCACATGATGACGCGAGACCAATCCCTCTTCTTGAGAGTCGATGACCCCGAGATCAATTTCTTCTTTCTTGCCGACCTCATCAGGGAGAGCGGTCCCATACTGGAGTTTGACGGCCTCAGCCACTTCGATCGAGGTCCGGAGTCCGATGGCAATGTCGTTCGTCACATGAGCCCCACCCACCGGGAGGACCGCGAGGTGGAGGAGATCGCCGTCCTCAAAGACCGCAAGTGACGTGGTACTCCCACCGATATTGATGAGGACGGTGCCGAGCTCCTTCTGCTTTTCATGGAGGACCGCTTCGGCAGAAGCCAGGGGCTCCACCACAAAGCTATCCGCATTGGTCCCAGCTTGTTCGAGGCTCCGTCCGATGTTTTTGAGGTGTGCCGTACTATCGCTCACGACAAGCGCATTCATCTCGAGCCGGACCCCGCGCATCCCGAGCGGATCCTTGATATTCTTCTGATCGTCCAGGCGATAGTCTTTTGGAATGACGTGAATAATCTCGCGGTTGAGAGGCATCGTGAGTCGAGCCTCCACTTCTTCGAGGACCCGCGTCATATCGTCATAGGTCACCTCGCCATCAGCACGTCCCACCGCTATCACCCCAAGCGCCGTCTGGCACGCGATCTCGGTCCCCGAGACACTCGCCACCACGCTCTCCGCCGGGTGCCCTGCCATTCGCTCGGCCTGTTCGAGCGCGACGTTACAGGACTTGGCCACGGCCTCAGCATTGACCACTGCCCCACGTCGAATACCCTCTGATGGAGCCGTTCCGATACCGATGACACGGAGTGGCTCCTCGTCCGGCATTTCTTGGGCAATGACTGCCCTGATGGTCGCGGACCCGATATCGAGACCGACGGAATAGTGACCTTTCGCCATAAAAATCTGATGAGCCAAAATACAAGTTCAAGCTCTACATGGGAGGTAGAGCTCCATGAGCCATATTATACCCCAAAAAACTGCGTTTCGCAAAAAAGAAAAGAGGCCGTGGCCCCTTCTTACACTGAGTCGTCATGCTAGCGGAAAAAAAAATACGGGAGAAAAATGATCACTCCAAGGAGTAGGGCTCCCAGCGATACGACAAACACTGATCCGGCCATCACATCCTTGACCACGCGAGCATACGGATGGACCCGCGGTTTCAAGATATCCATGATACGCTCCACTGCCGTATTCACGAGCTCAAGCGCGAGGACGAGTACGATAGCGACGATGAGCATCATGCGCTCAGTCGGTGTAAGCGGGAGCCAGAGCATAAGGAGGAGGACGACACCGGTCACCGCGAGCTCGACCTGAAAGTTACG
>CAYNNJ010000042.1:0-7252 GCA_964398755.1 uncultured Bdellovibrionales bacterium | reverse complement strand
CGTTGTTGCGGGCACCGATGACACGGAGCAACGTGCGGAGCGCCTTGGCGGTCATGCCCTCGCGACCGATCACCATCCCCATATCCTGCGGGTTCACATCGAGCGTGATGAGTACTCCCATTTCGTCGATCTTTCGTTCTACCTTCACATCGTCTGGATTATCGACGAGCATCTTTACGACGTACTCGATAAAATCCCGATCCTTCATTGCATTGTCAGTCATAAGACTATAGCCACACGGATTAATTATGTTTTCTTCCCCTTTATCCTACACTTTTTTCCCTGAATCCGCAACCGCCTCACGAGCGATTTCCCGACGCGATTTCTGGAAAAAATACCCAATAATAGCAAAGGTAAGACCTGGGGCCAGCCATTCCGGGACATGGACCCCAAAGCCCTCAGTAATCATGACGAGACCGAGACACAAAACCGAGTACATGGCTCCATTTTTGAGGTACACATACTTCTTGACCCGATCGATATTTCGCATGGTAAGCTCACGGACAATGACGGCCCCAATACCACTCCCAATGAGGATGAGCGGGACGGAGAGAGTAAAAGCAAAGGCACCGAGCACCCCATCGATAGAAAACGTCGTATCGATCACTTCAAGATACATGACCTTGCTCCAATCCGACATACCACTCCCCATCAATTTGCGCTCCGTTTCTTCGGCGTGCTGTCTGAATCCATGCGTGATGAAAAAGGCCGTCGAGCCGACCACGGCCCCAAAAGCGAGCATCGGGTCAATACCGAGGGCATACCAAACAATCGACATAAGGAGGAGCGAGACCAAGGCATAGAACCAAGCGCCCTGCTCCATAAAAAAACACTCAGCCCGCAAGCCATAGTGTTTCGCCTCGAGAAACAGCCAGTGAAGAAAGAGAAAGAGGAGAAATACTCCACCGCCCATGAGGAGAATCGGCGCCGAAGACTGCAGTGCCCCAGTGACCGCCGGATCATTCGAGAATGTGGCGGTCAGAGAACCAAAGAAACCCAGACTCGGAATCGTTACAAACACGATAAGCCACGGGAGCACTCCCCGCACCACAAAAACAGCGAGGAACATGCCCCACGTCAGAAAAAACCGTCGGGCCTTGGCGCCCATAGTCGAGAGGACCTCGGCATTGATAACCGCGTTATCAATACTTGAAACGGTTTCAAAAAGGACCAACCCTAAAATGACCAGTGTCGCAGAAAAAATATCCATCTCAAAAAAGAATCATAAATGAAGACAATGTCATACCTCAGTCTGCGGTCCATTCAGTCGGCGCCACAAAGGGCTTCTTGCGCCACGCCTCGGACTGGCGACAGAGGTAGGATCCGGCCGTCCGTGGATCAACGAGGAGTTGTTCGGTCACGAGCTCCATCCGGAGCCCCTGCGAACCCTTGATGAGAACGAGGTCCTCCGAACGTACCACGCTCATGGCTGCCTCTACGGCCGACATCGGATCAGGCATCCACAGGACCTGCTTCCGCGAAAATCCATCCTTGAGGAGCTGTTCATGGAGCGCACGCATATGTTCCCCGACCGTGATTACCACCTGCACCCCAGAATCTCGGATCGCCGATGAGAGCGCTGCGTGCTCGATATCTGATTCCGGTCCGAGTTCGAGCATATCCCCGAGAATAGCTACCTTGCGTGGGGCCATGAGCTCGGTCATAACTTCGAGAGCAGCCCGGGTCGAGGTGGGTGAGGCGTTGTACGTATCATCGAGGAGATAGGTATTGTCCCGTCCTGGGAGCAGTCTCAGTCGTCCAGGGAGTGGTTCAAATTTTTCAAGCGCTTCAATCAAATCAAACGGATTCATCTTGAGCGCGACGCCGACTGCGAGCGCAGCGAGCACCGCCGGGATATGATGTTTCGCTACCACTTTTGGCAAGCGAATCGGCACTGTCTTCCCCTCAAAATTCACCTTGAAAGACAATCCTTCGGCCCGCTTGGCCTCGCGGTGAAAGACAAAATTGTCCGCGTGAATATCGGCTCCCTCGAGAAATCCATAGGTGATGACGCGCGCTTTGGTCTTATCCCGCATCTTGAGCGTCCGCGGATCATCGGCATTCAATACCGCGATCCCGTCGTCCGGCAAACTGGCAATGATGCGACCCTTTTCCCGGGCGATGTTGTTGAGTGTCCCAAAGAACGCGATATGGCTCGATGACACCTGGGTCACCACCCCAATTTTAACCGGGATAAATTCAAGAAGAAAGGCCATATCTCCCGGACGATCGATACCCATCTCAAGCACGAGCACTTCCGGGTACTTACTTGGAAACACCATGAGGAGGAGCCACTTCCAAAAAACAAGAAACCAGCGGAGGAATGAGCTCCCGCCACTTTCCACTCCCAGTACCGTGAGCGGAATGCCTATTTCATTATTGTAATTCCCTTCAGCCTTTCTCACCCGATACGTTACCCCGAGAACCAGGGCGATCGCTTCTTTGGTCGAGCTCTTGCCGACAGAACCCGTAATCCCCACGATGAGCGGCTGGTACTTTCGGAGTACCGCTCGAGTCATGGAGCGGAGGAGCTTTTCGAGAATTTTTCTTTTGCTTAGCATCATAGATTCATTCTATCATTTTTTGGTCGTTTCTTCTGTAGGCTTAATCTTGGCGTACTCTAGCAGAAATTTCATGATATCACCAAACGTCGGCGCGGCGCTCGATTCGGCCCATTCAACGTTCTTGGGATTATCGAGTTTCACGATAACGACGAACTGTGGGTCATTGAGCGGGGCATAACCGACAAACGATCCAATACTCACGCCCTCTTCATAACCTTTCTCACCGGTCTTGGCGACTTGAGCCGTCCCTGTCTTTCCTCCGACCAGATAGCCCGGGACATCTGCCCGTTTGCCATGACCATTGACGACCACGCTCCTGAGCATCTGCCCCATGAGACGACTCGTCTCCTCGCTCACCACTCGGCGTACTTCGATGGGCTCGGTCAGCGTCTCGCTTCCATCAGCATGAATCACCTTGTCAACGATAGCCGGCTTCAGGAGTCGTCCCCCATTGGCGAGCGCTGCATACGCCGTCACCATCTGAATGGGGGTAGCGGTAATTCCCTGGCCGAAAGAAGCCGTAAAGAAATTGATCGTCGCTCGATCATTCTGGAGATTCCGGAGATTCCCCGGGAGCTCAGCCGGAAGTGCGATATTGGTCCGTTCACCAAAACCAAATCGACGGAGGTACTCACCAAAGAGACGATTGCCCACGAGCTTCTCGACATAGATAACACCGGTATTGATCGACTCATCGAGCACCTTGTACATATCGCTCCGACCATACACCTTGTCCTCGGCATTGCGGATAGTATAGCCCGCCTCTACCACCGCCCCCGTATCGGTATACTCGGTCGTTGGAGAAACTTTGCCATCTTCGATACCGATCGCCATAGTGAGGGGCTTCATAATAGACCCCGGCTCGTAGGCCGTACTCACCGCTTGGTTAAGAAAGAGCGAATAATCCTCGACCTTCGAGTAATTGTTGGGATCAAACTGTGGCACCGAGGCCATGGAAAGAATCTTGCCGGTCTTTGGCTCCATCACGATCGCCGTTGCCCGATCCGCAGCATATTTTTCCAGTGACTCTTTGAGTATCTTTTCTGTCTCGTACTGAATCACCCGGTCAAGGGTGAGGACAAAACTGTCCCCATTTTCGGCATGCATAATATCGCGATCCGAGAGTGGTATCCACCGGCCACTCGCATCCTTTTCTTGGAGAAGTGTTCCTGTTTGACCTCGGAGGTCCTTATCAAACGAAGCCTCAACCCCATACCCACCGGCCCCACCCTTTTCTCCCAGACTGGCAAACCCCACCACCTGGGCGGCCAGTTCGCCGGCCGGGTAATAGCGATATTTTTCCGGGAGAAGCGCCACGCCCTTTTGTTTGAGTTCGCGCACTCGGGTCGCCTCTTCATCCGTCAATCGTTTCTTTATCACTTCAAAGGGATCGTTCGGCCGATCCAGTTTGTCACGGATAACACCTGCGTCCATGCCGAGAATACGGGAGAGTTCTACGGCCACGGTATCTTTTTCGACAACGTCCTTCGGGACCACATAGACCGTTTCATACTCCCGATTGACCGCGAGTGGATACTCATTCTCCCCATCTCGCATAGAGATCTCACCTCGGTCTGCTGAGAGTTCAAGCGTAGCATTGTGCTGGCCTTCCGCGAGTGCCACCCACTTGTCATGCGAGAGCACCTGTAAGAAAAACAACCGAGCCACTACGACGAGGCCGGTGAGGAGAATCACAAACAACAAAAAATGCACCCGGGTAGCAGGAGAGAGCGCCCCCGTGACGGAGGCTTTCTTCTTCATCTGAAATTGGGGATTGTTTCGCATATCGTAGGTATTTCATGAGCGATTCGTCCCCGCGGTGTCACTACTTGAGGGCCACCTGGCCGTCTCGTTCTTCGAGATATTTCACATCGTCAAGCTTCTCAAGTTTGAGCGACTCTTGGGAGGCCTCGATGCGATGGAGCGACCGGAGGTCTGCCTCAGTGATACGGAGCTCCGCATTTTCCTGCTTCAACTGATCAATCTCTCGCTCGAGCGTCCGCATGTGATACCCCTGGACAGCACTCTGGTTGACCGAATAGAGATAACAACCACCCGATACGAACAAAGCGGAGAGTACACCGAGAAGAAAGAGGTGCGCTGAACCAGAGAGCTCGCGCTTGCTCTCTTTGGGCGCCCATGAAGTCATAATATTTTTTCTTCGTACCCCGGACATATGTATTTGTATTTTTGTTTTCCACCTTCCATCATTTTTTGGAAGATGGGACCCTTTTGACTACTTCTTTTCAAGCACTCGGAGTTTGGCACTCCGCGCTCGCGGATTCTCCTTGAGTTCTTCTGCTCCTGCTCCTATCGGTTTTTTGGTAATGATGCGCGCTTTTGACACCTGGCCACACTGGCATACAGGGAAATTCGGTGGACAGATACATGCGCCTTCGGCCTCGCGAAATGCCTGCTTCACTCGGATATCTTCCCCCGAATGAAAAGCGATAATCGCTAGTCGCCCTCCAGGCTTGAGGAGTTCGATCGCCTGAGCGAGGAACTGCTCGAGATGAGCAAACTCACTATTCACTGCGATGCGAAGCGCCTGAAACGTCTGGGTTGCCGGATGAATCTTCATCGTGGCCCGCTTCTTCTTGGGATAGACAGTTGCTACGAGTGTCGCGAGTTCGTGCGTCGTCTGTATTGGCCGAATCGCTCGCTCAGCGACAATCGCTCGCGCGATACGTCTCGCTTCATGCTCTCCGCCGTATTCCAGAAGGATCGATGCAATATCGTCTTCCTCGTAGGTCCGAAGGATGATCTCCGCCGTGAGCGGTGTCTCCTGATTGAGACGCATATCGAGTGGTCCCTCTTCCTGGAAACTCAGTCCTCGATCGGGTGCTTCGATTTGATCCGACGAGTACCCGAGGTCAGCGAGGATAGCGTCTACCTTCTCGATACCGAGTTCCTGAGACACTGCCTCGAGCTCCGAGTAGTTCCGTTTGACCACTACGAGTCTCCCCTCTTGACTCGCGAGACTGAGCGCTGGATTACCTGCGACTCGCTCGGCAAAGCGTGCTATCGCCTGGGCATCGGTATCCAGTGCAATCACTCGCCCCGGTGCGACCGCCGAAAGCAACATCGCCGTGTGACCGCCACCGCCTAAGGTGGCATCCACTACCGTCATTCCCTTTTCAAGGTGCAACATCGCTCTCGTCTCTTCGAGCAATACCGGAATATGCTTGGTCATAACTTTCGATTCAACCCTCAAACATTAAAACTTCGTCTAAATTTTGATGTTTGATTTTTGAACTCTCTTTGTCGTAAATTTGATTCGTCTCTAATAGATGCCGAGCTTGCCGAGATCTTCCGCAATCTTCCCGGTATTCTTTTCGGCCTGACTCTTGTACTTGTTCCATTTGGCCGTATCCCAAATTTCCAATCGGTTGAAGAGTCCCACAATCGTGACCTCTTTCTTGAGACCGCCATCGTGTTTCAAGTATTCCGGGAGAAGCACCCGTCCCTGACTATCGAGTTCCACATCTGTGGCACCGGCGAGCATCACGCGGATAAAACTCCGCGTCCCTGCTTCACCGACCGGGAGAGCCCCAAGCTTGGTCGCCAGTTCCTCCCACACCTTCATCGGATAGACAAAGAGACAATTGTCGAGTCCGCGCGTAAGCACTACTTTGTTCCCAAGCTCACCACGGAACTTCGAAGGAAGCGCTAGGCGCTTTTTGGGATCAATCGTATGTGCGTATTCGCCGATGAACATGGACGTGAAATAACGGCGGTGTGAAATTCCCCACTTTCACCCACTTATCTGTAACTAGTCCCCATTTTACTCCACCATTGTCCACACCGTCAACTATATGAGTTATCCACCAAAAAAACGGCCTTTTCAAGCCGTTTCTTTGGTATGTTACTGCATCTCTACAACCTTTCCAAGACTTTCACGAGGAGGCGGACAGGGGCGCCAGCCGAGCCTTTGGCGAGAAATTCATCAGGAAGCGTGGTCATGCGCGGGGCCATGTCGAGGTGGACCCATGGATACGCATTATCCACGAACTGTTTCAAGAACACGGCCGCAGTGATCGCTCCACCGTAGCGCGTACGACCGAGGTTGGCCACATCTCCAAACGTACCTTTGATTTCGTCATCATACTCATCCCAAAGCGGTAGTGGCCAGACATGGTCACCGCTTTCTTCTCCGAGATGGCGAAGCGAGAGCTCGAGCTTTTCATCTTTGGTAAAAAGCGCCGTCGCGCGTTCGCCAAGCGCGCCCATGGCAGCGCCAGTGAGAGTCGCCACATCGATGACGAGTGCGGGGTGATAGCGCTTGGCATAGTGGAGGGCATCGGCGAGGATGATCCGTCCTTCGGCATCGGTGTTGAGGACTTCGATAGTCTTCCCCGACATGGAGTGGAGGATATCCCCCGGTCGGTAACTCGCCCCGGACATCATGTTTTCCACCGCTGGTACGAGGACCACAATATTTTTCTTGAGTTTGAGTCGCGCTGCTGCCGCGAGGGCATGGATAACCGCTGCCCCACCAGACATATCCATATTCATGCCGAGGACGTAGTCACTGGGCTTCAAGTTAATGCCACCGGTATCAAACGTCACACCCTTCCCGACGAGCACTATCGGCTGTTCTGATTTCTTAGTCCCAAAATACTCGAGAATAATAAAGCGTGACGGAGCACTCGACCCCTGACCAACACCAAGGACGCCACCCATCTTGA
>CAYNNJ010000041.1:0-7368 GCA_964398755.1 uncultured Bdellovibrionales bacterium | reverse complement strand
ATTCTCCTGTATAGTATACAAGTTGTTTGACATTTTCAGTGTACAGGCAAATGCCTGTTGTTTCAACCTAAAGAGGGCGTACCGCCCGAGGAGAACCCCGTGAAACTTAACCCAGTGGCCATGTCTCTGGTGCTTGGTATGGTGGCTGCTTTGGCCATCATGGTCTGGTACGTCTTCCCCAAGGAGTGCAGGGAGCTCGGCCAGATACTTGTGTCCTACTGGCGCCTTCACTGGCGCCGGATCATCGGAGCCCTGCTGATCATTGGTGCTTTTGCTGTCGTACCCGCGCAATATGCGCTGGTACTCCTCATCAGCCTCGTTCTCACCTGGACGTACTGGGTCTGGTGGCGGACCAAATACCGGGCAGGCCGCGACGATTGCGACATTTCGGACACCCACACATGTCCGAGTTGCGGGAGCAAGATGCTCCCCACTGCTGGCGAAGGTTTGTCTTACCGCTGCAGTTCTGACGAATGCGGACGAGCAGCCACTCTTCGCTAGCTGGACTCGGTCGTCATGACTCCATACCTAGTGGCCTTGGGTCTGGTATTGTTCTGCCTTGTGTGGACGCTACGCCAGACCATACGGCCGAAATGCCCCTACTCCCCGTGTCACCGATTCGGGCAAGACATGGACGAGGTGGCCTGCAGCGTTGGCCCCACAACGTGCTCCAGCATCTACCGCTGTGGGTGTTGCGGTAATGAAGCCCGGTTCAACTGGGAACATGGCCGGCAACTGAGCTAGACCGAAATCATCAGCGCGTACGGAGAACCATTCCGGCGCGCTTTTTTCATACTCAAAATTATGCCTCAGAGCGGAGCTCTGTCATGAGACGCATATAGAAACGGAGGTTGTGCTCAGACGCGAGGCGAAGCGCGAGAGGCTCACCAACTTTCAAGAGATGCTTGAGGTACGCGCGGGTATAGCGAGTACAGAGGGTACAGTCACACGTCGGATCAACTGGCGTGAAGTCCCGCTCAAACTGCTCGTTTTTTATATTTATTGTTGTATAAAAACTCTTTTCTCTCATTGAATCATTGGAATCTTGATCATTGATTGAAAATTGAAAATTAGAAATTGAAAATTCTTTTTGTGAATTCAACACAAAAAGTCTCCCATGTCTTCCTTCGCGGGTCGGGATAACACAATCAAACATATCCCAACCCACCCGATGGAATCGGACAATATCATCCGGTGTCCCCACGCCAAGGGCGAAACGAATACTGTCTTCTGGGAGATAGGTCGGAATGGCGGTGATGACGTCCTCGAGAAATGTCCCATCGGTATCTATATGTCGTCCACCCAGGCCATAGCCATCAAACCCAATGGCGACCAGTCCCTCGGCACAACGCTTTCGTTCCGAAAGCATCTTACCTCCCTGCACCACACCAAAGATGAGAGGACGAGTGTGGTCGTCGAGTCCACGAGCGAGTACCTGCCGATCATATTCTTCTCGACAACGCTTGGCCCAGCGGAGCGTCCGATCCACCGCAGCCACAATATCTGCTTCGGGAGCATCATTGGGGCGCGGGTCATCAAGCACCACCATCATATCTACCCCCAGATCAAACTGAATCTGGATCGAGCGCTCGGGAGTGAGGAGGTGTTTGGAGCCATCGAGGACCGAACGAAACTCCGCCCCCTCCTCGGTAATCCGTCCGAGCTCGGGATTCTTGTGAATAAGTGAATAGACCTGGTAGCCACCCGAGTCAGAAAGAACCGGATGTGGCCAGTCCATGAAAGCATGCACATCGCCCGCATCACGGACAAGTGCCTCTCCTGGCTGAAGCATCAGATGATAGGTATTCACGACAAGCGCACTCACCCCAACCCGGCTCAGATCATCCGGGGTGAGACCACGCACGGTGGCACGAGTGGCGTCCGGCATAAAAAAGGGCGTCGCGAGACTCCCTTTTCTGATCTGTATATGACCGACACGCCCCTCGTGTTCGGTACGATCAAGCCATGGATTCATGCAAAGAAGAAAAACTAAGGGGTAGCACGGACGCGATAAGCGCTGTCCGGGACGGTAGCGTCCTCAGGAATACTACTCGTTTTTCCGGCTTTTTCAAGTCTGAGGTCTGTTTCGGTAAAGATATCCTGGCCACTAAAGACCATTTTACTCACCAGAGAAATCTCCTTGTTGACGAGTGAAGCGTCGGGCGTCGCACCCACCTGGAAGACAATCTGTCGTGTCCGACCCGGCGCAAATGCTCCCAAATCCCACGAGAGCTCATTGGTCCGTTCATTAAACGAGAGCTTCTCGCCCGGTGCATTCGTTTGTCCGGTGTAGCGGATACCACTCGGGAGGAGGATACTCATGCGACTGTCTTTAATCTCATTCGATGAATTGGCGAGGATGAGGTGAAGCGTATAGGTCGTTTCCTGATCGACGAGTGGCGGTATCGGCCCGGTGTTTGGGATGAGTGCGTCGGCATAGTAGGCCTTGAGATCACTCATAAGAACGGTGTTCAATTTCACCGTAAGCGTATTACTGGCGACGACTTTGGTCACTCCGACGATCGAAGGAATGTCCGGACTGTCGATCTTGGCAATCGAGCGAACGACCGGGTTCCTGGCTCCAGCCACAGCCTGCTCCGGATTCGGATAGGTCTTGACCGTAAAGGCGAGTCTCCCCGTCTGGCCGGGTTCGACCCGAGCAAGCGACGGTACATCTGACGCTTTCCAGATGATGGATTTGCGGGCCTGGCTGTACGCCCCCTTCACGTTATCGTTTTCAAACTGAAGCGTCCCCAAATCGAGGAACGGTGAATCAAGCTCAACCGTGACGATAGCATCGCGGATACCGACGTTCCCATCATTGCGATACTCGATATCGTAGCGGAGCGGTTCACCGGGATTGGCGTCACCATCGAGCGCACCATTCACCGACTGACGGATAGAAAAGGGTGAGGCCACCATCTTGGTCTTTCGTTGGTTCTCACCATAGGCCACAAACGTCCCATCACCCTGAAAGATACCGATGCCTCCCTCGATGAGCTTCTGTTCATCCCGTGAGCCAGAGAGACGTCCGCGCACCGTGATCGTTCCATTGGTACCGGGAGGAAGCGATCCGATATCCCAAACATTCTTGTTACTCGTCGGTCGTGGAGTCGCTTCGGTATAGATGAATCCAGCTGGGTACTCAAGCTTCACCTTGAGCCCGGAAAATGGAATATCGCCCGGGTTGCCATAGCGAATACCGTACTCTACCTCTTGATCAGAAGTCAGTTCGAAAGGAGCATCGATTTCAAAGAAGATGGGTGAGGAAACAATCCGAACGGAACGCTCAGCCTTTTTCTCGAAACTACTCGAGATGTTATTCGGATTATAGCGAAGTGTGACCATTATCTTGTTTTCGTCTCCCTTGGCGCCATAGAATTTGCCAGTCAATTTGGTCTTGACCCTCGCCTGAGATGCGACATCCCCCACCGCGAGTTCGGCCCGCGATTTTTTGATATCAAGACCCGTGATCGGCTCGGGACGAAATGATTCCGGGTACTCAAAGATGAGCGTCGCTTGCTCGAGGCCCATCCAGTTCATGTTGGCGTACTCGAGATCAAAAGTGACCAGTTCTGCGCCTGCCACATCAGCCGGCCCAGTAAATTGTAACGAAATGTTTTCCTCGGAAAAGATATTGGCCCGGAGCTTCATGAGGATACCACCGATGAGGAGGAGTGCGGCGATACCACCCAAGACCACTGCGATAGTCTTGCGGCGCTTGCGGGCGCGGTCATCGGACGAAATGACCGCTTGGACCGGTTCTGGGATAACGAGTTCTACTTTGGATGGAAGCGATTCATTCCCCCAGGTCTCGGTCTTTTGAAACTGTGACAGGGTATTTGGATCGGCAGCACTTTCCGGACGAAACGGATCGGCTTTGCGCGTACGATCGAGATGCGCATCACGACTGTGGAGCCGATCATTTAATTCAGTGAGTCCCATAAATATGTGTTTTCTCTATTGTATCAAAAAACAGACCTCTGCGCTAAGAGCCTATCTCAATTCTCATGTCTCAAGAAAATGTTCAGATTTCGAGATGAAAATCATGAAAAGTGAGGAGGGCTAATAGCATTAACCTGACGAGCTTTGAGAGGTTTTCAGCCGAAATATGGACATTTTATGAGACAAGCGCATGTTTCTCTCTAATGTGTGCGGTGAGAATTGAGATAGGCTCTATGTATCAATCCACTGGAAAAAGCGGGTCGCTACCTGACGTGCCTCCCGCACATCCGCCTCGGATACCGTCACTTTGGGGAGTGTGGCCAGTTTGTTTCGAAGAAAGAGGCGAATCAACTTGATAACACTCTCACTCACTGGGAGCGCGCCATGAGTCGCATGGGCATGCGCGCCACGGAGTATCCCACCGGCACTCGGACTAAAGAAGTGACGTTCCCCGGCCGTCAGTTTCTCACCAGACACGACACAGATTCCCGTTTCTATCTCATAGCCGAGATGGGCATAGAGCTGAAAGAGAAAGCCTTCGGTCACGAGGAGCACCTTGTCTGTCTTCCCCTCTTTCGCGAGTGTATTCACAATATCGAGGTATTCAGAAAGGAGTAGGAACAACGTCCGATCGGCTTCTTCCCAACCAACCAAGCGCTCAAAGAGACTGATTGCCTCCATAGTCCGACGGAGGATGGCGAGGTCGTTTCGGAGGTAGATGTAACTCTGGTCGGCCACAGCTCCGGCAATCTTGCCGGCTCCCCGACCCTTCACCACAATAACGAGGCCCTGCATGAGGGTCTCGAGCTGTCCGGCGAGCTTGGCCTCGGGCTTCCGTACACCCTTCGCGACCAACTGCAATTTGCCGGCCGATTCGGTATACAGCGTATAGAGCCGATCCGTCTCACCAACCTCTTTCTTCCGTAACACGATAGCGTTATATCGTAGCTCCATTTTATTCTTTTGGTTTTCCAGCAACATAACGCCCAACTTCACCCTCACGATACTCAACCGAAAACTTTGGACGCCCAGTTTCATCAAAAGTAATATTGATCTTTTTCACATTCGTAGGAATTTTTGGAGCAATCACTTCGCCTGAAACTTGGGCTGACACCGTTTCTGCGATGCCTCCCGCAACTCCAGTACTGCAAGAAATCAAGACTTTGGGGGCGTTCGGTGCAAACCATTCTTTCAATGCGCGATTGATACCGTCACCTTCTGTCAAATGTTTCGAATCAAATCGCCCGATATCCTGCATACTCTGCCACATCCTTAGCTCTTCCAAATATGCTTGATCCGTCTGTTCCGGATCGGGGAAAGGTGGCGGACTCAAGGTTTTAGTATTTCCAAGAGCAATAGAGTCAGGAGAACCATGCCCTCCGACAATGGCAAAAGCAAATTTGTTGCCAGCTCTAGAATATTTTGTATGGAGTCGCAGAAGTCGTCGAGCAAGTTCTCGCTGTGATCCAGCTTCGACGATGCGTGTTTCAAACCCACCAGTTCGGAGCTGCAAGCTCGCATCATAGAGCTGCTTTCCATTCTGAAAGAAGGCGCCATTATAGTCAGCCTCGGGATAGATGACGATGCCGTACCTCTGGTCTTTGTCAGCGATATCAACCTGACGAAGGAGCATGTCCTGTTCATAGCGGCCGAAATTGGCGATACCATATTCTTCGTAAAGTTTTTTTGCGCTCCCCGGATTCTTCGTTTCGAGCTCGGATATTGCTTCCAGATTCAACCAATAACTTTCCATGAATGTATCTGACCCAAGACCAACTTTTGCTTCTTTCCAGGTATCGACGATGCCCGGGTCGAGGCCATATTGCTTTGCTATTGCCCGTGCCAGATTTTCACGGCGCCAATCAAACACCACGTCATCCTCGCGCTCTTCTGCCAAGATTGGCCAGAAGATCGTTTCATCGATTTCCCGGCCAATGCCGATTTCGTGCGCGCGATCCCGAAGACGTATGAGCGCTCCGAGGTGCTGATTCATCAAGATGCCATTCTCCGCATGGAGATAGAAATTGCGCCGCGCATAGAGGGACATCTGATCCTGACTATCATCAGACGGATCCCAAAAAAACGGGTCTAGCGCCTCGAGCTCATCGTGGTGCCGTGTGATCCACTCATCAATGTGTTGTCGCGCGCGAGAATTCCCGGTATTCTGCGCTTCGCTGACCACATAGAAGATATTCTTCTGTAAACGACGAAGCGATTTCTCGTCTAGATCTGTCCGGGTTAACTCCCGGTCGAGATCATCAAGTCCCGAGACAACCCAACGCGTGACGTCTTCGGGAGAGAAATCCATCTTATCCTGGTAGGAGAATTTTTTCTTACGATCCGTATCGCCGAAAGCATATCGAGCATAGATCTGGCGGAGGAGCTCCAGCGCTCTTGGCGCAGTCTTCGGATCGCCAAGGATCTTCGTAAAAGATTTCTCGAAGGTATTGTACGGACGAAAAAACTCATTCAGGAGTTCCTCTTTCTCCTCATCCTCGAGATCATGCAATGAATCTAGTGAGCGGAAAAGGTCTGCCGTTTCCGCATCAAACTCGGTCCCCGACTTTGGCGTCCGGTCTCGGTATTCGGACTTCAGCTCCTCTTTGATCCCCCCTGTCGGCTCAAGTTCGACTGGCTCTGGTCTCGGTGCCCCCGGCAATTCTTGTGGTGGTCTAAAAGACATAGCTATCCAAATAGATTTATGATTGAAGAAATTCCATGACCTCATTGGCTAATTGCTCAACCGGCCTATCTGTCGTCAAAAAAAGCTTTCTGTCTGGAATATGGTCATAAGAACACGTTTCATTGATCGTATTGTTGGTTCTTCGCAAACGGTCGGTATCATGATGAGCACGATGTCTCTCGCGATCCATAAATCTTCGTGATCGTTCCTCTTGATCAATTACAAGAACAACAGCAAAAAAATCGATACTATACTTTTTCTTCCACTCTTCAAACAATTTACCCTCCTCGGGAAAGTTAAATGGCGATTCCAAAATAACATCCACTCCTCGAGCGATATTTTCTTCAGCAAGATCCAATATCGCCTTCACAGATGGATACCCAATTTTCTTACTCTCTTCTAACGTCGACAATTTAAGCGACTCAAATAATGACTCTTTGACCGAATCCTTGTGAAGACAGAAAATACTCAGTCTTCGCGACAACTCATCTGCCAGAGTAGTCTTTCCAGTTCCAGGAAGTCCACAAATAACAATGAGCTTACTCATATTCGTTTGAGACTAAAGGAAAATTCAGTGCCATCTAGAGTGATGGTTTCTGAGTACTCCGCTTCGGCGAGGACACCATGTTCGACTTTGGTCGCGAGGACTTCGCGGGCGATATCGGTTTCGAACTGGGCAAATACCTCGTCTTTCCCGACGTAACCTAAAGCGATTCGGTCTTCCACGTTGAACTTGGCCT
>CAYNNJ010000040.1:0-7371 GCA_964398755.1 uncultured Bdellovibrionales bacterium | reverse complement strand
CTTTTTGGTGAGGATTTTTGTTTTTGCAAAGATGAATTTGACAACAGATATGAGCACTGTACCATGAAGAACAAGTTCCTTTCACCCGGGCCGATGGCCCATCCACCTGAGGAGACAGACATGGTTGCGCTTCTGAGACTTCTGATGCTCGCTTTCCTGGCGCTCTCATCGGGTGCCTGGGCACAGTGTGCTCTCATTCTCGGTGCCGGACAGAGTACCGTGACCGGTATCAACACCGCCCGCTATGAGGGGAGGCTCTTTGCCGAAAGCAGTATTTCCGGTGCCTACTATGCGGATGGCACCAGTCATACGACGCGGTTTGGTGTCTCCTGCCCGATTAACCGCACATTCGAGGCGTCGCTCGATTATCGTGAAGGATTTCGAGCGTTTGTTGCCTCTGACGGTACCTGGCGAGTGGATGATGTCCAGGCGAAGTTTGCTGTGAAGCGCTTTGCAGAAGTCCGCGGGTATGGTTTGTCGGTGCTTGGGAAGTATCCGGTAACCGAACAGCTTTCAGTGACCGGTCGCGTTGGTGCCCTGGTCGGTGTCGGATTCGTTGGGCTGTCATCCGGTAACATTTCGCTTGCTGAGAAGAAGCGGGGCTATCTCCCACTTATGGCCGTTGGCCTCCGCTATGACGGCGGTCGGAACTGGTACCTCCAGTACGAGGAATCACGGTATACGGACGGGAGTCGATTCCGAGAGCGATACTTTGGCATCGGTTACCGCTTCTAGACGTCACGGCGCCCCCATCGCGAGGCGCCTTTTCATGCTAAAATGGGCATATTCATGACTCATGATTGATAATTCTTGATCCGAGAGCAATGGCCACCCTTGTTTTTGATATCGAAACGGTCGGAGAAGATTTTGACTTGCTTGATGAGACCAGCCAGGAGGTACTCACTCGTTGGATCAAACGGGAGAGCGGAAGTGGCGAAGAGTATGCAGCTGCGCTCCAGGATCTCAAGAGTGGTATGGGTTTTTCTCCACTCACGGGTGAAATTGTGGCGATCGGTATCCGCGATGTCGAGAGAAAGAAAGCCGCCGTGTACTTTCAGGCTTCCCCAAAAGGAGGGGAGAAAAACTTTGAAGAGGGGGAGTGCAAGTTTGAGGTGATGACGGAAAAAGAAATGCTTGAGAAATTCTGGCAGGTGATTGAAAAGTACGATACCTTCGTGACGTTTAATGGGCGGTCGTTTGATGTCCCGTTTCTCATGGTCCGTTCGGCAATCCACGGTATCCGTCCAACCAAAAATCTCTTGGCCAACCGCTATCTCAACTATCATCCGTCGAATGCCCGCCATATTGACCTCATCGATCAGTTGACGTTCTACGGGGCGATGCGCAAGCGTGGCAGTCTCCACCTCTGGTGCCGTGCCTTTGGTATCGAGAGTCCCAAGGCTCAGGGAGTAGACGGGGACGATGTACGGGCCCTCTTTGCGCACGGCAAGAGCGCTGATATCGCGCGGTACAACGCACGCGATCTTGAGGCTACGGCGGAGCTCTATGAACGCTACGTCACGTACTTCCAATTTTGATGCTCGTGTCTTGCTCAGGCTCTGAAACCTTGCTACACTCGGAGGCATACTGTTTCTTTTACTCAAATGGAAATTCAAGCGGAACTCAAGCATTTTAAGTCCCGACTCGATCCCTTGATTGAGGAGTTTTTTGCTTCCATCATTGCCGGTATGGAAAAGGAGGATGACCTGGTGGCCGAGGCGATTGGACACGTTCGGACAATCGTTCTCTCCGGTGGCAAGCGTCTCCGTTCAGCCTTCATGTACTATGGGTATTTGGGGGCCGGCGGGACCGATGAGGAGCGCATCCTCCGGACATCGATGAGTATCGAACTCATCCATTCATTTCTCCTTATTCACGATGACATCATCGATCGTGATGAGATGCGTCATGGGGTCGAGACCCTCCACAAACGCTATGCTGAATTCGGCCGACGCTATTTCCCCGTACAAGACGTGGAGCATTTTGGCAATTCCATCGCCCTCGTTATGGGTGACATGCTCTATTCGCACGGCAATAACATTATCTTTCGTTCAGGCTTTCCACTCGAGCGGGTGTTTGCTGCGCTCTCTCGGCTCCAGGATATTGTGTCCTATACCGTTGTTGGGCAGGCCCGGGATATCTATATGGAGTACAAACAGGAAGCGACGGAAACAGAAATCCTCAACATGTATCGAAACAAGACCGCCAAGTATACGGTCGAAGGACCACTTCACCTCGGTGCCATCCTCGCCGGTGCGAGTGAAGAGCATTTGAAACACTTGAGCGCGTATGCTATCCCGCTTGGTATTGCATTCCAGATACAGGATGATATCCTAGGTATGTTTGGCAGTGAAGAACGAATCGGGAAGCCGGTGGGTTCGGATATCGCCGAGGGCAAGTTGACCCTCTTGGTGGCGCGGGCGCTCCGGAATGCTACTAGCGATGAGAAGACTCGTATCAAGGAAATCCTCGCCCGGGGAAGCGCTCTCACCGAAGCGGAACGGGTAGAATTCTGTGCACTCATAGAAAAGACTGGAGCCTTGGCAGAAGTAAAGGCTCTGGCTGAGGACTATATCAAAACAGGACAGCAGGCGCTCCTCGCGCTTCGAACGGAAGTTACAGAAGAGAGCTACGCCTTTCTCGAAGGCATTGCCGAATATATGACCAAACGTGAACTGTAATCATCATGGCCGAAACACCACACTTTGATCACTTGCCCCGTCACCTTGTCATCATTCCTGATGGCAATCGTCGTTGGGCTACCGAACGCGGTCTCGAGCCTTGGGAGGGACACGAGGCGGGAGCAGAAAACACCGAGAAACTCGTGCGTGAGGCACGCCGGTTGGGAGTGCGCGAGATTTCGTTCTGGGGATCATCACTAGAGAATTTGGCCAAGCGACCGCTGGCTGAGAGTAAGGCGCTTCTCCGGATTTATGAGACCTATTTCAAGAAGCTTCTCACGAGCGAGGATATCCATAAGGACCGTGCCAAGATTCGTTTTATCGGGCATTGGGAAGAACAATTCCCGGCATCACTCAAGAGTGTACTCCATGAATGTCTCGAAGCAACCAAAGACTACAATGACTATTTTCTCAATTTTTTCTTGGCTTACAGCGGTGATGATGAAATGCGCCTCGCCATCACTCGCATCGCAGAGAGACTCGAGCCAGGGGAGGCAGTGACTGATGAGATGATCAAGGCTGAACTCATGACTCGAGATATGCCCCCGGTCGACCTTCTCATTCGGACCGGTGGTGAGCCTCATCTCTCAGCCGGCTTTATGATGTGGGACCTCCGTGATACCCAGCTCTTTTTTTCCGAAAAGCTCTACCCTGATTTTGACGAAATCGCGCTCCAAGAGGCCCTCCTAGACTATGGGAAACGGGGGCGGCGGTTTGGGAAATAGGGGGTTCAGGGCTTGGGTTTGACAAAATTTAGACTATACCCTACAATACAACCACGTTTTGAAAAACTGCATAGATACAGGAAAAAGAGAGGGTTTGCAAGAAAGCTTCGCAGGAACGAGGATAGAATTGCTTACCAGACAAAAACTTCTCTGTTTTTGTGTTCTTAAGAGCTCCACGAGCTCGTTTCTCTCGTGTCAATGAAGTCTTCATACAATATATGGCCAACAACAAAGAATTGATTCGCGTCGAAGGTGAGGTTTTGGAAACATTGCCCAGTACGACGTTCCGCGTCCGCCTCGATAATGGTCATGAAGTTTTGGCTCACATATCGGGTCGCATGCGTGTCCATTATATTCGGCTCCTGCCGGGGGACAAAGTAACGCTCGAGATGAGTCCCTACGATTTGTCCAAAGGGAGAATAGTCCACCGCAATAAATAAAGCACTATGAAAGTAAGAGCTTCCGTCAAGAAAATTTGCGCCCAGTGCAAGATCGTCAAGCGCAAAGGCGTTCTCTTTGTCATCTGCACCAATCCAAAGCACAAACAGCGCCAGGGCTAGGGCAGCTTCGCTAGCTTCTTTAGCTTCAAGAGCTTTTAGAGAAATCTACAGACTTGGGAGTTAAAGAAACTAACGCAGCTAATGAAGCTAATAAGCTACAAGCTAGAGAAATATGGTACGTATCGCGGGAATCAACATTCCAGACAACAAACGAATCGAAGTCGCCTTGACCTACGTCTACGGTATCGGTCTTTCGACTAGCCAAAAGATTCTCAAAGAACTCTCTATCAGCCCGGATACCCGTACCAAAGACTTGTCCGCCGAAGAGGCCAACCGTCTCCGTGACATGATCGAGAAGAAGTACCGTGTCGAAGGAGAGCTCCGACACATCGTCAAATCGAATATCAAGCGTCTCAAAGAAATCGGTTGCTATCGTGGCTCGCGTCATCAGAAGGGTCTCCCGGTTCGCGGTCAGCGGACCAAGACCAATACCCGTACCGTACGTGGAAACGTCCGTAAGACGATGGGTAGCGGTCGCAAGAAGTCCGATGCCAAGACCTAAAAATGCGTGAGGTTTCGTCCAAAGATTTTAAGAGAAATTATGACCGAAGAAGTGAAAACAACTGAAGAAGCAGTCGCACCGGAAGTCGCGGAGGGTGTAGCCCCCAAGACCGAAGAAGTGGTTGTCAAAAAGGCTAAGAAGCTCAAGCGCCAGATTCTGAAGGGGCGGGCCAGTATTCAGTGCACCTACAACAACACTATTGTGACGATTGCTGACTTAAATGGTGGCGTACTCGGCTGGTCCAGCTCGGGACACCTGACCTTTAAGGGTGCCAAGAAGTCGACCCCGTATGCTGCCACTCAGGTGGTTGCCGATGTGACCGAAAAGGTCAAGAAGTACGGCGTCCAGGACCTCGAAGTGTTCGTGAAGGGTGTCGGGAGTGGTCGCGAAGCATCGATTCGGGCACTCGCTAACAACGGTTTCAATCTCGTGACGATCAAAGATATTACTCCAATTCCGCATAACGGTTGCCGTCCGCGCCGTCCGCGCCGCATCTAATCAAGAGGAACCCCTATGGCAAAAAATCTCGATTCCAAGTGTAAGCTCTGCCGTCGTGCCGGCGAAAAACTCTTTTTGAAGGGTGATCGCTGTCTGTCGCCTAAGTGTGCGATGGTACGTCGTCCGTACGCTCCCGGTATCCATGGACACAATCCGTCTCGTGGTGGGAGTGAATTCGGCAAGCAGCTCGCGATGAAGCAGAAAATCAAGCGTCTCTATGGTGTCATGGAGCGCCAGTTCCGCAACCACTTTGACGAGGTGCGCAATGTCCCGGGTGTGACCGGTGATCAGCTCCTCGGCCGACTCGAGCGTCGTCTCGACAACGTCGTCTATCGCCTCGGTTTTGCCCCGTCTCGTGTCTCTGGCAAACAACTCGTTTCGCACAAGATGTTTGAGGTAAACGGCAAGCGCATGAACATTCCTTCGGTAGAAGTGCACGTTGGGGATATCATCGCATTGAAGGCCATCAAGAAAGACAAGACCTATTTCAAGAATATTGCTGAGACTTTGAAAAACAAGAAAGATGTACCGCACTGGCTCGAGCTCGATGCCGAAAAGATGGTCGGCAAAGTGGTCGCCCTTCCGACGCGCGAGGATGTCGGGGTCCACGTCGATGCCCAGATGGTTGTCGAATATTACTCCAAGTAAGCATAATTTAAATACCCTCATAATTGTTTCCGGTGGACGGTCCATGAACCATAGGTCCGACAGCCCATCCGAAACCACAATGGTATGCAGATGATCAACAGACCAGAGAGCCCGAAGTACACCGAACTCGCCCCGAACCACGGGAAGTTCGAAATTCTCGGTTGCTACCCAGGATACGGTACGACGCTCGGCAATGCCCTCCGTCGCGTCGTGTTGTCATCCCTCGAAGGGGCGGCCGCTCGTTCGGTCAAGATCAAGGGTGTTTCTCATGAATTCTCAACCATCGAAGGCGTGATGGAGGATGTCGTCCAGATCATCCTGAACTTGAAGCAGGTTCGTTTCAAGCTCCATGGTGAGGAAGAGGGTATCGTCAAGGTATCGCTCAAGAGCAAGGGTGAGGGTCCGGTCACCGCTTCGATGATCAAGACTACCTCAAACGTGGAAATCGTGAACCCAGATCAGGTGATTGCTACCGTGACTGACAAGAAAACTGAACTTGAGATGGAGATCGAAGTCGACCGAGGCCTCGGCTACGTGCCGGTGGAGAGCCGCGAACGTGATGATGAGCGCGAAATCGGCGTTATCGCTATCGATGCCATCTATACTCCCGTGAAGCGTGTGAACTACGAAGTAGAGAACATGCGTGTCGGAAAGCGCACAGACTATGATAAGATTACGCTTGAAATCGTGACCGATGGGAGTGTTTCTCCGAAAGAAGCTTTTGAAAAGAGTGTGAGTATCTTGGTCGGACAGTTCTCGTCCATCGTTCTCGAGTGTGAGGCTCCAGTGGCTGCCCTAGAGACGGTCGAGGAAGAGGCTCCAGTAGAAAAGAAAGCCAAGAAAGTTGCCAAGAAGAAAAAGACGGAAGAAGCCACTGAGTAACTCCTGCTAGCGAGTAGAAAATACTATGAAGCACAGACACCAAGGCCGCGTCTTAGGACGTGTCAGGAACCAGCGTAACGCCCTCATCAAGACCCTCATGGGGAGTTTGGTGATGCACGAGCGCATCATGACCACCGAGGCCAAGGCCAAGGAAATCAAGAACTACATCGACCAGGTGGTAAACAAGGCCAAGGTGGCCCGCAATACTGCCGAGCGCCGGGTAGCGATGATTCGTGAAATTCAGAAGTATATCCCGATGATGGCAACCAAGAAGCTCCTTGGTGAGTTTAGTGCCCGTTTTGAAACAAGAAAGAGTGGCTATACCCGCGTGACCAAATTGGAACAGCGCAAGAGCGATGGTGCCAAAATGGCTGTGATCGAGTTCGTATGACAGCTTATAGCTGTTAGCTTGTAGCTTATAGGGATGCTCTATTCCAGGCTAAAAGCTAATGGCTATAAGCTATAAGCCACAGAAGTGTATCAAGAATCCCTATATATTCAGCAGTATGTCTACTCAGAAGAAACAACCTATCGATAGAAAGTACCACCTCTTTGATGCAAAGGGGAAGACACTCGGGCGTCTGGCAACACAGATCGCTACTATCCTCATGGGAAAGAACAAAGTGTCCTATGCTCCGCACATCGATGGAGGCGACTTTGTCGTGGTTGTAAATACCGACCTCATGGTCGTGACTGGGAACAAGGCTGAGGACAAGATGTACCACCGCTTTAGTGGCTACCCAGGAGGCATCACTTCAATTAGCTTTCAGGATCAGATGAAAAAGGATTCCCGCAAGGTACTCCACGCCGCCCTCTACGGTATGCTCCCCAAGAACAAGCTCCGTGACCGAATGCTCACGAGACTTCATCTCAAC
>CAYNNJ010000039.1:0-7442 GCA_964398755.1 uncultured Bdellovibrionales bacterium | reverse complement strand
CCGAGACTCACGGCTACCTCGAGAAAATCGTGAAGGTGTTCGAATCGGGCGGTCTCCGAGAGACCAGGTAGCTTACGCGGTTCTGTCACTGACAGGCCGCTTTTTTCTTGTCCAAATTACCCATGGTATGATGTGGGTATGAATGCATCTCTTAAGGAAACGGTAGACAGGCTTCCCGGCGGACTCCTCATCACTGATCTTGATTCGCAGGTACTCTATGCGAGTGCGGCGCTCGAACGTCGGACCGGATTTGCCGTGGCTGAAATTGTTGGGAAAAAACCGGGCGAACTGTGGGGCGGTCGCATGCGGAAGCAATTCTACGGCACCCTGTGGCATACCATCGGCAGTGAACGTCAGTCCTTTGTCGGCGAAGTTCATAATACAAGGAAGAATGGCGCAACGCACGATGAGCATATTTTCATCCTCCCGATTCATGACCGAGAGGGTGTAACTCGCTATTTTGCCGAAGTTCATCCGGAGCTTACTACTCGCGAGAGTGAACTTGATTTTGCTCGAGAGTTTCTGAGCCGAACGAGGGGGAGTGCACAGGATGCTCCATTTTTTACGTGGATGTTTTCTCGGATAGCGACCAAAGAGGACGGCACACTCTCATCGTACACAGCGCTATCAACTGAGACTCTCCTTGATCCGGCCACGTTCGTCTATGAATCGTTTATCCTGCCGACCGAAAAACTCTTTGAGAGGCGTCGGGATGATGCTCTCCTTATCGCCCGTGCCAAAGAGGACCCAGAGCAGTTCTCGGCCCTCTACGAGAAGTACGCGTTCGCGCTCCGGGAATATTTTTTGAAAAGATTGAATGGGGAGCGTGTGCTCGCTGAGGATCTCCTTCAGGAGACGTTTCTCCGGGCGTTCCGTTACCTCCCCAGTTTTCGTTCGGCCAATGCCTCGTACTATACCTATCTCCTCCGGGTGGCGCATAGTGTGCTCGTCAATCAGTTTCGTAAGGCTCGTTTTGAAACAGTCGCCCTCTCCGGGAACGAGGAAGAGCCGAGCGTTCCAGAAGATCCGGTGGGGCCGGATCTCGAGTCGCTCCTGGGAGTCCTCACGCCTCTTGAACGTCGAATTATGCTCATGAAATACCGGGATGGTTTACGGATTCGGGCCATTGCCACCGAGGTGGGGAAGAGTGAAAATGCCGTCAAATTGATCCTTTCCCGGGCCCGGAAGAAGCTCAGGGGCTTGGGCTAGTCTATTGGGTGAGTGTCGTACAGTGTTGTCGAGGTGTCATCCTGACACCTTTTTTGTTTTTTGGTGTTTCATAAGAGGCAAGTCAAAATTTACCAAAAGTAACAGTCAAGCGCTATGCCACTCTACAAGGTGCAGAAACGGAATGGTTCCATCGTCGACTTCGAGTTAGGGAAGATCCGAGATGCCATCACCAAGGCTGCTGAAGCGGTCGGGATGACTGATCCAGCCATCCCCGAGGCGCTCCTTACGGAGACCGAGGTAACCCTCGAAGAACTCTATGGCGAGGAAATCCCAACGGTCGAGCAGATTCAGGACGTGGTTGAAGACGTTCTCATCCGCTTTGACTATGCCGATATGGCCAAGGCCTACATCCTCTATCGGGAGAAGCGCCGAGAGGTTCGGGAGGACAAAAATGTGGTGGTAGAGGTGGAAAAGACCATCAACGAGTATCTGGGTAAGCTCGATTGGCGCGTCAATGAAAATGCCAATCAAGGCTATTCACTCGGGGGACTTATCTTGAACACGTCCGGGAACGTGGTCGCCAACTACTGGCTCTCGCATATCTATCCGAAGGCGGTTGGGGAGGCGCATCGGAACGGCGACTATCATATTCATGACCTCGCGATGTTTTCGGGCTACTGTGCTGGTTGGAGTCTCCGGGCGCTCCTCGAGGAGGGTTTCAACGGGGTGCCAAACAAGATCGAGTCGGCACCACCCAAGCACCTGTCGTCGGCGGTCTCTCAGATGGTGAACTTTCTAGGGACGCTCCAGAATGAATGGGCCGGCGCGCAGGCATTTTCGAGCTTTGATACGTACATGGCGCCGTTTGTGAAGAAAAAGGAGTTAGAGATTCGTGAACAAATTAAAAAGTATGGCATGAAGTTTTCCTCTGCCAAAGTCAAGAAACAGTATATTGCCGATGCGGTCTATGCGTATGTGTACCAGAACCTCCAGTCCTTTGTGTTTAACTTAAATATTCCGTCCCGCTGGGGCACCCAGACGCCGTTTACCAACATCACACTTGACTGGGATTGTCCGCTCGACATGAAGGACAAGCGTCTCCTTCTTGGGGGGAAACCGTTTGAGTATACGTTTGGCGAATTGCAACCGGAGATGGATATCGTGAACCGGGCGTTCATCGAGGTGATGTCTCGCGGTGATGCCAAGGGTCGGACCTTTACCTTTCCTATCCCGACCTACAACATCGGCAAGGATTTCGACTGGGAGAGTGACAAGAATCTGCCCCTCTTTGATATGACGGCCAAGTACGGCACGCCGTATTTTCAGAACTTCGTGAACTCCGAACTTAACCCAAGTGATGTTCGCTCTATGTGTTGTCGGCTCCAGCTTGATTTGCGGGAACTCCGGAAGCGTGGCGGTGGACTCTTTGGCTCGGCTGAGATGACGGGTTCGATTGGAGTAGTGACCATCAATGCGGCGCGCATCGGGTACCTCACCAAAGGTGATAAAGAAAAATTCATGGCGCAGGTAGATCGCCTCATGGAACTCGCGAAGACCTCGCTTGAGATCAAACGTCAGGAAATTCAGAAGTGGATTGATGCTGGGCTGTTCCCGTATACCAAGCGCTACCTCGGGTATCTCAAGAATCATTTCTCGACTATTGGGATTAATGGATTGAACGAGGCTATTCGCAACTTTACGGATGATGCGGAGAATATCACAACCAAGTGGGGGCACGACTTTGCCGAGGAAGTGCTCGTCCACATGCAGGAGAAGATCAAATCGTTTCAGGAGGAAACAAAAAATTTTTACAATCTCGAAGCGACGCCCGCCGAAGGGACGACCAATCGTTTTGCCAAAGAGGACAAGAAGCGCTTCCCCGATATTCTCCAGGCCGGGACCCCGGACGCTCCGTACTACACCAATTCGTCTCAGGTGCCGGTCGGGTATACCGACGATGTTTTTGAGGTGCTCGATCATCAGGATAGCCTCCAGACCAAGTATACCGGGGGAACCGTACTTCACTGCTACATGAACGAACGGATATCGACCCCAGTTGCCTGTCGCAATCTGGTCCGGAAGATACTCTCTCATTATCGATTGCCGTATATCACCATCACTCCGACCTTTTCCATCTGTCCCAAGCATGGCTATCTCTCTGGCGAACATGATTTCTGTCCGAAGTGTGATACGGAATTGGGGATAACCGGAGAACGCTTGGATCAGGATTACCGCAAAACCTATACCAGTACCGTCGCTCACAAATGATACAAACACTAACTACACCCCTATGTCACAAGAAGAACTGAATGAGAAGCGCACCCGTTGCGAAGTCTGGACCCGCGTGATGGGCTATCACCGTCCGGTGTCTCACTTCAATATTGGCAAGAAGGCCGAGCATTATTCACGCAAGCACTTTCTCGAGTGTGTCGCGGACAACGTGTCGTTTGAAGCGAGGTATGGGAGTCCTTCTGCCTGAGAGCGACATGAAATTATCAGCGATTCAGCGATTCACGATGCTTGACTACCCCGACAAGGTAGCCTGTATCGCCTTTACTCCGGGATGCAACATGCGCTGTGGGTTTTGTCATAACCCGGAGTTCGTGCTCCCGGAACAGATTCGGGAACTCAGTAGTGGGTTCATCGCTGAGGAAACATTTTTCAATTTTCTTGATCAGCGTCGTGGACTCCTCGAAGGAGTGGTGGTTTCTGGTGGCGAGCCGACGATTTGGCAGGACCTCCCGAAATTTCTGCGAATCATCAAAGACAAAGGATTTCTGACAAAACTTGATACGAATGGGAATCATCCGGAGATGCTCGAGCGGCTCATTCGGGAACATCTCGTTGACTATGTTGCCATGGATGTCAAAACATCTCTCTCGAAATATTCCATGTTGGTTGGCGGTGGCGTCACGGGAGCAGCGATTGAAAAGAGTATCCAACTGTTGAAGACGGCGGGGATTCCCTATGAATTTCGTACCACGCTCATCAAGGAAGTACACTCTGAGGCGGTGCTCCAGGATATGGCAGAACTCCTCTCAGGGGCGGAACGCTACTATCTCCAGACCTTTCGTCCAGGGCATACGCTCCATCCCATCTTTGCCACGTACCATCCTTTTTCCGGACAGGAAATGCAGGAAATAGCCAGGAGCTTTCGTAATGTTGCCAAGCATGTCGATGTCAGAATGGAGTCTTGATTCCACCCTTATTTCGTGGTAGATTGTTTCTACAAGCGATGAAGGAGCAATCACTCCAGAGCTGTGAATAGAAATCTGTCAGTTGGCGGAGAGTAGACTTCACCGGGTAGGCCCGTAACAGCTGTCATGAAGGGTAGTCGTCAGTGATGGAATTCCTTTGGAAATTGGAATTTGATTATTGGTGATTGCTACAGCCGAGGTGGTACCGCGTTCGACTCCTATAGTCGCTCACGCCCTTAGCACGATTTTTGTGTTAAGGATTTTTTGTTTTTATGACTATGAATTTCAAAAAGGTGGAGTCGCAGGTGAGTTTTCCGAAGATGGAGGAAGAGATCCTCAAGTTTTGGGATGAGCAAAAGATTTTTGAGAAATCGGTAGCTAAGGAATCATTGGCTGGAGACTTCATATTTTATGAAGGACCGCCGACGGCCAATGGTCGTCCGGGACTGCACCATGTCTTGGCACGCTCATTTAAGGACATCATTCCGCGCTACAAAACCATGAAGGGATTTCATGTAGAACGGAAAGCGGGCTGGGACACACATGGATTGCCAGTAGAACTTCAAGTAGAGAAGGCGCTTGGACTCAAGAATAAACAAGATATTGAAAATATTGTCCCGGGCGATACACGTGCAAGCGTCATCGAATTCAACAAAAAGTGTAAGGAGTCGGTTTGGGAATATCGTGATCTTTGGGAAAAGTTAACGCACCGGATGGCTTATTGGGTAGATATGGAGCATCCGTATGTGACCTATGAAAACAAGTACATCGAATCAGTGTGGTGGCAGTTGGCGCAGATTGCGGAACTAAAGAATAAAGAGGGAGAGAGCTTCCTCTATAAAGGTCATAAAATTGTCCCGTACTGCTCGCGTTGTGGGACGGCCCTGTCATCGCACGAGGTGGCCCAAGGATACAAGGTCGTAAAGGATTTGTCGGTAACGGCAGAGTTTGAACTCATTGGGGAGTCCGTCAAGACTTCGGTTTTGGCATGGACCACTACTCCATGGACCTTGCCGGGAAATGTGGCCTTGGCCGTGAACGAAACTATTGATTACGTGACAATTGAGAAGGAAGATGAGGGAGTTGGTGAGACAGTGAGATTTATTGTAGCAAAAGATCTTCTCAAAAATATTTTTGGCGACGAAGGCTATGAAATAGTGGAGGAATATAAGGGAGCAAAGCTTGTTGGGAGAACCTATAGGCCACTGTTTGAGTACTACACAAACGATAAGACTATCGTTAACATTGAGAATGGCTGGAAGATTTACCATGCCGATTTCGTGACGACGGAAAAGGGGACGGGTATTGCCCACGAAGCGCCAGCTTTTGGAGAGGATGACATGGAGCTTGCTAAGACTGCGAAACTTCCTATTATTCATCATGTGACACTTGATGGGATGTTTGCGCCGGAGGTAACAGACTTCGTTGGGCTACAGGCAAAACCAAAAGAAAGTCCAGAGGCTACAGATGTTGCTATCATTAAATACTTGGCGAGCAAAGGACTACTGTTCTCAAAGGAGAAGTACGAACACGAGTATCCGTTTTGTTGGCGCTGCGATACACCACTAGTTTATTATGCCAAGCCATCGTGGTTTATTCGCATGAGTGAATTACAGAAGGAATTGGGAGAGAATAACGAGGCGGTGTCGTGGGTACCTGACAATATCAAGGATGGACGTTTCGGCGAGTGGCTCAGGGGCGCGAAAGATTGGGCAATCTCACGCGAACGGTACTGGGGGACACCACTCCCAATTTGGGAGTGTGAAACTTGTGATGCTCGGACGGTCATTTCTTCTATCGATGAATTGACTAGGCTCTCCGGAAAAACTCTTGAAGATGTTCATAAACCGTATATTGATGATATTTCTTGGACGTGTAGTTGTGGCGGCACGATGAAGCGAACGCCGGAAGTGATGGATGTGTGGTTTGACTCAGGGGCGATGCCCTTGGCTCAGTTTTCCTATCCTAACCAGGTGGAGAGCGAAGTACAAAATAAGATTGAGGAGAGTAAGTATTTCCCCGCAGACTATATCTGTGAAGCGATTGATCAGACCCGTGGCTGGTTTTATACCTTGCATGCGGTAGCAACACTTCTCCACAAGGTGGGTGTCGTCCAAACAGGGAACGCCTACAAAAACGTCATTTGTCTTGGACACCTGCTCGATGGAGAGGGGAAGAAAATGTCCAAGTCACGAGGAAACGTCATTGATCCGTTTGAAATGTTTGATCAATTCGGTGCCGATCAGCTCCGCTGGTTTTTGTTTTCGGTTAATCAACCAGGGCTTCCGAAACGTTTCGATCTAAAAGGGATGCGCGATGTCCAAAACCGAGTCTTCCGTATGCTTTGGAATTCGTACTCGTTCTTTGTTCAGTATGCGTCAATTGATGAATGGACCCCTACTGCCAAGGTCATGGAGGGTCAGACGACTTCAATCAATCTCATGGATCGGTGGATTCTTTCCGAACTACAGTTAGTCGTGCAATCAGTGGATAGGTCACTGGAACAGTATGATGTGTACTCTGCAACACAGAAAATTGAAGGCTTTGTCGACAATCTCTCGAACTGGTACATTCGTCGCGGTCGCAAGCGTTTCTGGAAGTCAGAAGATGATGGCGATAAAGAACAAGCATACCAGACGCTCTATACCGTACTCGTGACGCTCTCAAAGTTGATGGCGCCGTTTACGCCGTTTCTCTCTGAAGAGATTTACAAGAATCTTACTGGGGAAGAATCAGTACATTTAGCAGAGTATCCTGTAGTAGATAAAAGTTTGATTGATGAGAAGCTGAATGAGGGAATGAGACAAATTCGTGATGTAGTTACGGATGGATTGAAGTTACGTGCTGATGCACACGTGAAGGTGCGACAGCCGTTAGCAGGAGTGAGTATCAAGTATCAAGTAGCAAGCGAAATGCAAGATATCTTGAAAGAAGAGCTGAATGTGAAAGCGGTGCATGTTGATGAAAAGCAGGAAGAAGATATTACACTTGATACGACGATCACTCCTGAACTAAAACTCGAAGGCGAGATGCGTGAAGTGGTTCGGGCTATCCAAGAGGGTCGTAAGAAGGCCA
>CAYNNJ010000038.1:0-7643 GCA_964398755.1 uncultured Bdellovibrionales bacterium | reverse complement strand
ATCAAGGTACGTATTGGCCTCCGCGAAAGCACGTGAGGCAGTATCAAATTGCCCAAGAGCGGTAGGATAGTCTTTGGCCCGGAGTGCATTTCCCGCAAGCATAAGGGCATCATAGCCCGCTTCCCCCCGAGCCATAATGTCGTCCTTCATCATGAGTGCCTGCCTCGTGAGGAAGAAAGCGCCAAAAACGATCGCGAGTATAACAACTATGATGATTCCATGACGGAACGGGCGTGGAGGTGGCACCAGTGGTCGATCAACCATACGTGGTGGCCAAGCGGGCGTAGGCGCCTTCTCTTCTCGTATCGAATAGGGACGCATCACCGGACGGGCCGGCGCAATGTCTGACACTGGTTTGGGTTGAGAGACAAACGGAGCCATGAGTATCAATGTGTTTGAGTATTGGTGTGGGCGTGATAGAGCGCGAGGGTTTCTCTCGCCATGGTACGAAAACTGTAGCGGGCTACCTGAGCATATCCGCGAGTACGGAGCGTCTCCACGAGTCCATGGTCAGTCGTCACCCGTCGGAGAGCATCAATGAGAGCCGATTCACTCGTAGCCTCGTACCAGTAGGCGGCCTCACCCAGTATCTCAGGGAGCGATCCGGCCCGAGAAGCAACCACCACCGCTCCCCGACTCATCGCCTCAAGCGGTGGAAGTCCAAATCCTTCATAGAGTGAAGGGAAGACATACGCCCGTGAGTAGCGATAGAGTGGCGAGAGTTCCCGATCAGTGAGAAAGCCTGTAAACAAAATATTCGTGAGTCCAAGTTCTTTTGCCCGAACCCGGAGACGCTCATAGAAAAAATCATTTTTTCCCACGAGCACCAGACGGTATTCTGGGAACGCGCGCGCCACCGCAAAGAGAATCTCGAGATTCTTGTGCGGATAGGCATTGCCGACGTACAAAAAATACGGCCTGACTGACTCCAGTATATCACGAGGCGTCCCGTCGAGAAGCTCTAGGCGCTCCAAGAGTGCGCGTACCTCGGCTTCAGAACTCCACTCAGAGGAGTGCTCGGCCGCTTCATAGGTGACCGTGATACGGCCGGCTGTCTCGGGATAGGTCGTCAAGAGATCAGCCTCGGTAAAATGCGACACCGTGATAATCGCTCGCGCGCGCTTGACCGCGGAAGCAATCACCACCCGATACACGAGAAACTTGGCCCAGTAGAGCGGTGCCAAACGCGTCGTGTTTTTTAATGTCGGATAGTGAACGAGGATCAGATCATGAATCGTCACCACAAACGGCCGCCGGTACAAGAGCGGGACATTGAAGTGCGGAAAGTGCACCAGATCAAAACGGAACCGATAGAGGAGCATCACAAAGAGTGTCTGCTCCGCCAGACCATACCAGGCATACTGTGCTATCACTTTTTTGAATCTCGGCGAGCGCGGGACATACTCATCGAAATTTTCACGACGCAAAAAAATGACATACTCATCATTCGAGTCGAGCGATTCCAGATGCTCGATGAGTTTCTCCGTGTAACGCCCCAACCCCTTGCCGAGCGTCCCATAAAAGCGTGCATCAATACCAATATACATAGAGCTAGGAACGAGACATTCTCTCCTCCAGGGTATAGAGGAGCAGGGCCTGCGAGACAAGAATCTTGAACACGTCGCTGTCTTCAACCCGATTCATCGTTTTCCCAAAGACGAGAAAAGCGGTAATACTCTTGGCCTGACGAGGTGAACGAACGATAACTCGGCGATCAGTTTGCCAAAAATACTTCCCCTCGCCCAAGAGTTCGCTCGCGGTCAATGACTGCGAAAAAGCGGTCCCCCCTCCTTTTTCATAACAATGCTCAATGGATTTATTCCGCGTATGGACAAAACAGAGTGCGACCTCGTCCGTTTTGCCGAGGAGACTGACCGTCTCAAGGAGTGACGCATAAACACTCCCCTCATCCTTGGAGAGGGCCGTTGCTGTCGCTTTGGGGAGATCATAGATAAAATCCTGGACGATATCGAGTTTGCGATTCATCTCCCCGATGTACGAATATGAGTCCGAGAGATCGCGCGTGATGAGATTCGCCTGCTTTTCGAGATGAAGCTTTTCTCGAAACACTTTGAGGAGCGTTTTTTCCTTGGCCAGATAGATCATAAAACCAAACGCTCCAAAGCAAAAAATGAGGAGCGCCTCGATATCTTCCTCGCGCAAAAAACCTACCTCCCGCGAGATATACTGTGGCGTCAAGATAGCCAACACAAACAGCGAGAGGTAGATCCAGTACATAGTTGATGGTACAAACAAAACGTGGTTCCTACCCCTTCGTAATCTGTCGCATGTAGTCTTTGACCTGTTCACCGATATCTTTGCGCTCTACGGCGTAGGCGAGAATCGTCATCATGTAGTTTAGAGGATCACCGGTAGTCATCCATTGTCCACGCTCGACGGTCTTGGCATAAAACGTACCACCCTTTTCGATGTAGTTGTGGATGGCATCAACGAGCCAGAGTTCATTGCCTTTACCCAGAGAGGTGGTGCGGAGGATATCGAGAATTTCCTGATTGAGAATATAACGTCCGAAACCGGCGAGCCGTGATGGAGCCTCGGCCTGAGACGGTTTTTCGATGATATTTTTGACCTGCATGGTTTCCGGGTCGACATCAACAATGCCGTACTTGGAAACCTCACTCTCCGGTACTTCTTGTACCCCGAGCATCGGCTGGCCATGCTTGTTGTATTCGTCCACCATCTGTTTGGTAAACGAGACTTCCGACTTTACGAGGTCGTCACCAAAGCAATAGATGAATGGCTCATCATCGACGAGACTCGCGGCCGAGAGAGCTGGCGTTCCGTTGCCATAGGGTCCCTTCTGGCGAATATGCACAAAGTTAGCCAATTCAGCAATGCGATGCACCTGCTCATAGCGCTCTTCTTTACCATTCTTTCGGAGATCATCTTCGAGAGCGGAAGAATAGTCAAAGTGATCCTCAAGCGGTTTCTTGTCCCAACGCGTGACAAAGATAATATCCTCGATACCAGCTTCGACGAGTTCCTCGACGACCAGCTGAATAATCGGCTTGTCGACAATCGGGAGCATTTCTTTGGGCATCGACTTGGTAGCTGGCAACAATCGGGTACCACTCCCGGCGACAGCGATGACCGCTTTCTTAATCTTCTGAATGGGTGCTTGTGACATAGTATTGTACTTACTTCTTGATTGAAACGATGTGCTTGTACTCGGTATTGAACTCGGCGATAGCTTCATTGATCATCGGATGCATCGCTTCGCCCAATTTCTTCTCCCGCACAAATGCGCTCGCCTCATAGAGTGACTCGTGTGTTCCGGTATCAAACCAGGCCCCGGTAATCACGCGGACATCAAGCTCGCCCAGTGAGAGATAGTGACGCTGGAGATCAGTGATTTCCAGTTCTCCGCGAGCGGATGGAGTCAGGGTCTTGGCGACTTCGATTGCCCGACCATCAAAGATATACACCCCGGGAATAGCGAAGCGACTCTTGGGGACGGCTGGTTTTTCTTCAATGGACAGCACCTGGTTGTCCTCGCTAAATTCCACCACTCCGAATCGCTCAGGGTCGGTTACCTCTTTGGCAAAAATACGACCACCCCGCTCAAATGATTGAATAGCCTCGGTAAAATCCTCTTCAAAAATATTGTCCCCCAAGACAAGCGTTGAGGGCTCGCCATCAAGAAAGTCCTCCGCGAGGATATAAGCATCGGCCAAACCCCGAGGAGATTTCTGAACCACGAATGAGAGATTGACTCCGAACTTCCGAAACATCGAGCCAAGCAAATTGAGGTAGCTCCCCGAATGCTCAGGTGACACAATGATGAGAATATCAGTGATTCCGGCTTTGAGGAGCGTATTTAAGGGATAGAAAATCATCGGTCGATCGTACACCGGAAGGAGCTGCTTTGAGGTGATGGCTGTTAGCGGGAGGAGTCGTGTCCCGGTCCCACCGGCGAGAATAATGCCTTTCATAAAGCTTTTTTCTTAATAAACTGGAAATTGCTTACAGAGCTTCATAACAGACTTTCGGATATCCTGCAAGACGGTTTTGTTTCCGCCCGAGCGAAGTGCCTCATCGATACAGCCGGCAATAAACTTGATTTCCGCTTCCTTCATCCCCCGAGTCGTGACCGCTGGGACACCGATTCGTACTCCACTTGGGTCCATCGGACCACGCGGATCATCCGGGATGACGTTTTTGTTTACGGTAATACCGATTTGATCAAGCATCTTTTCTGCTTCTTTGCCGGTCACACCATAACTCTGGACCACATCCATCACAATCATGTGATTCTCAGTGCCACCAAAGAGGATATGGGCCCCACGCTTCGTCATTTCCTTTTCGAGCACCTTGGCGTTCTTCAAAACCTGCTTTGCATACGTGCGAAACGCAGGCTGGAGCGCCTCGCCAAAAGCGACCGCTTTGGCGGCAATCGTATTCATAAGTGGTCCTCCTTGGAGTCCCGGAAACACCGCCCGATCTACGGCCTTCCCAAGCGATTCACGACAGAGAATCACACCACCCCGTGGGCCACGGAGCGTCTTGTGAGTAGTCGTCGTGACGATATCGAAATACGGGACGGGATTGGGCACGGCGCGACCTGCGACGAGTCCAGCGATGTGAGCCATATCCATCATCGAATAGGCACCCACCTTTTTGGCGATGGCGGCGAACTTGGCGTAATCGAGCTGGCGCGTGTAGGAAGAAAAACCGGCGAGTACCAATTTCGGCTTCACCTGCTTGGCCAACTTCTCGAGTTTCACATAGTCGATACTCCCATCCGCTTCGGTCTTGTACGGTACAAAATGATAAATCTGAGCCGGGAGCGTGAGTGGGTGACCATGGGTCAGGTGTCCTCCATGTGAGAGATCCATCCCGAGGATGGTGTCACCGGGCTTGAGGATAGCAGAGTAAGCTGCGAGGTTCGCTGGAGCACCAGCATGAGGCTGGACATTGGCGTACTCCGCTCCAAACAACTTTTTGATGCGCTTGATCGCAAGCGTCTCCACCGCATCGGTAAATTCCTGACCACCGTAGTACCGTCGTCCAGGGTATCCTTCGGAATATTTGTTGGTGAGGACCGTCCCGAGTGTCTCAAGGACCGCCTGAGATACATAGTTCTCAGACGCAATCATCTCGAGCCCTTCGGCCTGACGCTTCTCTTCACCGAGCACGGCGGTATATATTTCTTTATCTCTTTTCTGTAACAATGGGTGTTTCATCATAGTCCTGCATTAACAAATTCTTCGAGGGCCTCCGTATAATGACGTAGTTTGGGACGTTTAGTATTCAAGATCACTGACGAGCTCGGTCGCTTGGCCGGTCTCGGGAAAGTATCACTCCCGACCGGTATCACCTTTGTCTCTTTGTCAGCAAACGCATAGAGCTCTGCCACCGCCTCATACCAGGTAGCTCCACCTTCGTTGGCGAGATGATATATGCCCGGAGCATCACCAGATTCGATGAGTTCCTTGGTGGCTTCGGCAAGATCGGGGGCATAAGTGAAACAGCTCGTTTCGTCATCTACCACCTGCACCTCGTCTTTCGAGAGGGATTGCTCGAGCATGACCGCAAAAAAGCTTCGCTTGGCCTCCGGACTCTTGCCTGGTCGCCCAAAGAGCTTGGAGAGGCGAATGAGGTAATAGTTTGTGGCCTGCTCCCGTAGGGCTCGCTCTCCGGCATATTTGCTCTCGCCGTACCGATTGATGGGATTAGGGAGAGCCTCTTCATTATACCCTACTTGGGACGATGAGCCAGCCCCACAGCATCCCCCACCACAACAGCCTGTTTCAGCCTTGTTTGCCTCGAGCGCTCCATCAAACACGTAGTCCGTCGAATAGTGAACGAGGAGAAATCCCTCCTTCTTGCTCAGATGAGCCAAAAACTGAGGGATATCGCGATTGAGGAGGAGCGCCTTTTGGTATTCCGTATCATCCGTCTCACATTTGTCGACGGCGTTATAGGCGACGGCATTCACCACAATCTGGGGGCCTATCTCGTGGATCCGAGCCTCCGCCAAGGCAAAATCCGTGAGGTCGATATCCTCCTTATCCCAGGCGGTCACCTCGTATTTCTGATCATCAGAAAAAACCCGGACCAACTCCTGGCCGAGCATCCCGAGACTCCCGAGTATGAGTATCTTCTTTTTCTCTGTCATTTGGCCATTTTAGCAGAAAAAAATCATTCCTTGAAATCCATCAAAGCACTTCGAAATTATTGAAATTGCTTGTTTTGCTTTTCACGAATCTTGGGGATTTTGTGATCCAGGGCCTCCAGAATATCGACATTCATCGCCTTGGCGAGCATAAAGGTGCAGATGATAACATCAGCAAACTCATCCTGTAAATCCGTTGACTCATGACCAATCATTTTGTCTTTACGCTGACCACCAATAGACGCCAAGACCTCATCGCACAGTTCTCCGTACTCCTCCCCCAACTTGATGGTCCGAGCAAACACATGCTCCCGCTCATGGAAATCATCTTCTCGAAGCGCCCGAAACATCGCATCCTGCTCGTCAATAAATTTTTGCAGTTCTTCGATGGTCATAGTGAGAGAAATTCAGAAAAGTCTTGGGTTGAGCCTTCGATCATGTCGACATAAATGATACCGATGGGCTCAAGGAGTGCTTTCGGAATGCGGCGCGTGGGTCCAAGTTCTATCCCTTGGCGGAGCATGCCGTCGTGAACAGGAAAGACCACTTTCGGCTTCACGAGCTTGGCATACTCAATTGCCTCCGAAAGTTTCATCCATGGACCCGCTACTGGTAACGCCAAAATCTTTACCGATTTCTGGGGGTCATGAAACGAATCGCCGGGATAAAACAAAGCGTTGTCGATAAGAAATCCGGTGTTCTGTACTACCGCTGGTAAATCATCATGCACGCTCCCGCTACTCTCGATAGCGATACCCTTTACCTCAATCGCTTCTCCGTCGGCGATAGCAGTATAGGTGATGCCTGCTTCGTCCAGAATTTTGCCGACGCCGACATGCGATATCACCTGCGCCTCTCGATTCTTGGCGAGAATGACCTGGAGCGCTTCGACATGGAGGTGGTCCTGATGCTCGTGCGTTATGAGTATCGCATCAATCCCCTCCTCCATCGGTGTCACATTATAATTTCCCGGGTCAGTCAATATCCTGACACCCTTCACTTCGATTAAGAGGCAACAGTGGCCAAATTTGGTGATAATCATAACTCTTTTTTCTTTAACATGAAATAGCCTTTGAAAAACGCCACCCAGCCAATGATACTACTTTCAAAGAAATACTGTGTGGGCGCAATTAAGTTGTTGAGACTTCGCTCACTCACGGAGAGTATGCTCAGGATGCTCGCGAGACTCATGATAAGCCAGGCCGTTGCGTTTTCGGTCTCCGGATGCTTCCATACTTTGACAATTGTCGGAATCGACGCACAGGCGCTTGTACCTATCGCAATAACGAGGACAAGAGTCGCATTGTCTGTTATGGACCATACGATAAGAGCCAGTACCGCCGCGATAAAGCACCCATAATCAATCCAACCATATTCCTTGTAGCCATACCCCTTGAGACACAGATACGTGAAGACCGTCGTATTGAACGTCGTGGCCATGAGAATCAAGACCGACCAAGACCAGCCTGATTGTAACTGGGCTATGATGGCAATAACCTGAAGCACC
>CAYNNJ010000037.1:0-8146 GCA_964398755.1 uncultured Bdellovibrionales bacterium | reverse complement strand
ATTCCCGCTCCCGCCAGGCACGACCGCTGACCAGATGCTTCGCGAGCTCTGTGCGATTGGAATGGAAAAGCGTTTTCCCGAACAGCCGATTACCGAGGAGCAACAAACGCGACTCGACTATGAGCTCTCGATCATCAAAAAGACGGGCTTTGCCTCATACTTCTTGATCGTGCAGGACTTCGTGAACTGGGCCAAGAACCATGACGTGGTGGTCGGACCGGGTCGTGGATCGGCAGCTGGATCATTTGTCGCCTACCTCACCGGTATCACCGACCTCGACCCGATCAAGTACGATCTCCTCTTTGAGCGTTTCCTCAATCCGGAACGTATCTCGATGCCTGACGTCGATATGGACTTTGCCGATGACCGGCGCGAAGCTGTGCTCGACTATGTCCGTGAGAAGTATGGCAATGACCACGTGGCCCAGATCATCACCTTTGGAACCATGGCGGCTCGTGGTTCGATCCGTGATGTCGGTCGCGCCCTCGGGATCCCGCTCGCCCTCTGCGACCAAACGGCCAAGATGATTCCCATGTTCACCTCGATCAAGAAAGCACTCGAGGAAGTCCCGGAATTTCAGAAACAGTACGAGAGTAGCGCTGATGCCAAACGACTCATCGATACCGCGAAACTGATCGAGGGCCTCGCTCGTCACACCTCGATGCACGCCTGTGGTGTCGTCATCACCAAAGACCCGGTCACCGAGTATACCCCACTCCAGCGCGTATCTGGTAGTCGTGAAGGCGTCGTCACCCAGTATGCTTCGTCGACCAAAAACAACGCGGTCGAAAAAATCGGCCTCCTCAAGATGGACTTTCTGGGACTGAAGAACCTGACCATCATCCAGAACACTCTCCGTATCGTCAAAGCTCTCGGCAAGCTCGAGGCGCTCAATGAAAAACTCGGACTCCCGCGTGAGAGTACCTCGGTTGCCGATATCATGAGTCGTCTCCCCCAAGATGACGAAGCGACCTACCGCCTCCTCCAAGAAGCTCACACCACCGGTGTCTTTCAGCTGGAAAGTTCGGGCATGAAGCGCTACTTGAAACAGCTCAAGCCCTCGGTCTTTGAGGATATCATCGCCATGGTCGCCCTCTATCGTCCGGGTCCGATGGATTACATCCCCGACTTTATCGCCGGCAAACACGGCACCAAGACGGTCGAGTACCTGCATCCTTTGCTCGAGCCCATCCTCCGCAATACCTATGGTGTCGCGGTCTACCAGGAACCGCTCATGCAGATCGCTCGTGACCTCGCAGGATTCTCGCTCGGAGAAGCGGATGTGCTCCGTAAGGCGGTCGGCAAGAAAATCGTCGAGCTCGTCGCCGAACAGCGAGAGAAATTCATCGAAGGCTGTGTGAAGACTGGCGTCGGTCGGAAGATCGGTGAACAGGTCTTTGCCTTTATCGAACCTTTTGCCGGTTACGGGTTCAACCGCTCCCATGCCGCCTGTTATGCGCTCATCGGCTACCAAACTGCCTATCTCAAGGCTCACTATCCGGCCGAGTTCATGGCGGCCCTCCTCACCTCTGATCAGCACGACATCGACCGGATTGCCATCGAAGTCCGTGAGGCTCGCGAAATCGGCCTCGATGTCCTCCCGCCATCCGTCAATGAAAGTTTCGAGGACTTCACCGTGATCGTGAGTGATGATGGCAAAGAGCATGTCCGCTTCGGGATGAACGCCATCAAAAACGTCGGCTCAGTGTGCACCGAAGAAATCGTCAAAGCCCGCAAAACAGGCGGGAAATTTAAGACGCTCGAGGACTTCGTCAAACGAGTACAGACCAAGGACCTAAACAAGCGCTCTCTCGAATCGCTCTCCAAGGTGGGCGCCCTCGAAGACTTTGGTGAGCGCAATCAACTCTTCATGAGTATCGACCACATCCTCCGACACGGCAAAAACCTGCGCACCATCGCCGACACTCATGCCGAGAGTCTCTTTGGTGCTATGGACATGCCGGTAAGCGAGATCGAGCTCGTAGAGTGTCCTCCCGCGACCAAAGCCATGCGCCTCAACTGGGAAAAGGAGCTCCTCGGACTCTATGTAAGTGATCACCCCACAAGCGAGTACCAAGCCTATTTCGACAAGACCGCCACTCCACTCGGTAGCCTCGAAAAGGAAAGTGACGGCGCGAAAGTACGCCTCGGAGGTGTCATCACGACGGTGCGCAAGATCCTCACCAAGACTGGGAGTACCATGTTCTTTGTCGGTCTCGAGGACATGACCGGTCGGATCGAGCTCCTCGTCTTTGGCAAAACTGCCGAGCACACGGCTGGCTCATGGGTTGAGGGTGAGATTGTCATCGTCGATGCCCGAGTCTCCCACAAAGACGGTGCGCTCAAGTGTATCGCCGAAGGAGTAGAAAAGATTTCTCCTGATACACTCGATCGCTTTGCTCGCGTCGAAGCCACCCGGAGCAAACTGGCGCGTCCCGCCCACACGGCTGCGCAGAGTGAGGCGGGCAAGCCTGCACCAACTCATGAAGAACGCCTCGCTATCACCATCGGCGGTTCCAATCCAACTGGCACCATTGCCAAGCTCTCTCAGTTTTTGAAAACGCTCCCTCCTGGTACCAAGCAAATCTCGGTCCAGATTGGCGCCACCGTCATCGAAACAACGTTTGCCATCAATCCTACGCCCGAGGTCCTCGAGCAGATACGAGTCCTAGAGGGTGTCGAATCAATCTTATGACGCATGCGCAAACCATAGTCATCATGGGACCGACGGCTTCGGGCAAGTCAGATTTGGCGATTCTTCTCGCGGAGAAGTATGATGGCGAAATCATCTCGGCTGATAGTCGCCAGGTCTATCGTGGGATGAATATAGGATCAGGGAAGGTCCCGAAGGACCTCCCTGAAAATTCTAAATTCCAAATTCCAAATTCCAAATTTCGAAGCCACTATTACTCTGAGGGGGTTCGACATCATCTCATTGATGTCGCCAGTCCGAAGCGCACCTACAATGTCACCCACTTTGTCCGTGATGCCAAACGAGCCATCGCTGATATCCGGAAGCGTGGCAAAACACCCATCATTTGTGGTGGGACCGGATTCTGGATCCAAGCCCTCATCGAGGACAGCCCGTTCCCAGCCGTCAAGCCCAATCTTGCCCTACGGAAAAAACTCGAAACGTTTTCTGCCGAAGAACTTTTTAATCAGTTGAAAGCGAAAGATCCCAAGCGAGCCGAAACCATCGACGCCCAGAATAAAGTACGTCTCATCAGAGCTCTTGAAATCTGTGCCTCTCTCGGCACCGTCCCTGCTCTTCCTAAAAGCTATCAGCTAAAATCTAACAGCTATTTCATCATCGCACTCAGCCCTGATCAAGAAGTACTCTACAAGAATATCTCCGTCCGCCTCGACAAACGTCTCGAGCAAAGCATGGTGGCCGAAGTCGAAGCGCTCCGGGCCTCTGGTCTCAGCTGGAAGCGTCTCGAGAGCTTTGGGCTCGAATACAAGTATGTCGCACTTCTCCTACAGAAGAAAATCACTCTCGATGATATGAAGGAACGCCTCGAATTTGAAATCCGGCACTACGCCAAGCGCCAGCTCACCTGGCTCCGTCGCTTCGAGAAATCCCATCCCATCCACTGGGTCACTACCTCCGCCGAAGCCGAAAAATTCATTGCGTAATTAATTACGTAACAAAAAAACTCCGGTTAACCCGGGGTTTTTCATTTATACAAGTTTCTTTCTCAGTATTTCCATCACCATCTGAGGATTAGCCCGCCCACATTTTGCTAGGCAAAAAGTGCGTCGGGTAAACCTTGCCCTCACTTTCTACGCGAGTTTCTTCTTGAGTATTTCTGCTACTATCTGCGGATTGGCCTTTCCTCTAGTCTCCTTCATTATCTGACCAATAAGGTACTGAAAAGCGTTTTGCTTGCCAGAGCGGAAGTCAGCGACTGACTGCTCGTTACGCTCGAGAACGGCATCCACCGCTTTCTCCAGTGCTTCCGTATCATTGACCTGGCCGAGATTGAGACGCTCGATGATATGGGATGGATCAGTATCGCCATCACCTCCGCGATACATCTCGCCAAGGACCGTCTGAGCCGCACTCGAGTTGATCTCACCATCGGCGACGATAGCGATGAACTCGGCATAGTTCTCGGGCTTGATCGGCAAATCGGTGATAGTCTGATTGTTTTCAGTCAGGTGCTTCCTGAGTTCGGTAAGCATGTAGTTCACCGAGAGCCGAATCGCCTTGTCGAGTGGGGCTGTCATTTCCTTGGACTGTGACTTTTCGGTGAGCTCACTCACCACTGCCTCAAAGTATTCTGAGAACGCGCGCTCTTCGGTCAGGGTCAAGATGTCCTTTTCTGGGAGACCGAACTCAGCGAGAAATCGTCGACGCTTGGCATCCGGTAATTCTGGAAGTGACCGACGCAGTTCCTCGACATAGGCCTCATCAAACTCAAAGGGTGGGATATCTGGTTCTGGGAAATAGCGATAGTCATGAGCAGACTCTTTCTTACGCTGTGAGACGGTAGCATTCTTGTTTTCATCCCAGCCCCGAGTCTCCTGGACCAACTGCTCCCCTCGCTCGAGGGCCTCGGTCTGACGCACGATCTCATACTCGATAGCGCGCTCCACCGAACGAAACGAGTTGATGTTTTTCACCTCTACCTTGGTCCCTGACAAACGGTCGGCCCCCTCAGGATAGAGCGAGATATTGACCTCACAACGCATCTGGCCTTTTTCCATATCGGCATTGGACACCCCGAGGTAGCGCAGTGTCTGACGCAATTGCTGACAGAACATCCCGACGTCACGACTATTCGTGAAGTCAGGCTCGGTCACAAGCTCCATGAGCGGCACACCCGCCCGATTGTAGTCGACGAGGGTGTACTCTGCCCCGGCCGGGTGCATCGACTTGCCAGTATCCTCCTCGAGATGTATCCGGGTAATACGGAATGACTTATCGCCAATCACCATCGTACCGTTTTCACAAAATGGTTGGTCGAACTGGGAAATCTGGTACCCCTTCGGCAAATCAGGATAGAAATAGTTCTTGCGATCAAATTTGGAACGAAGTCGTAGATTACATCCGAGGGCGAGACCCACGCGCTGGACAGCCCGGATAGCCTCTTCGTTCGGCACCGGGAGTGACCCAGGCTGAGCAGTACAGACTGGACAGATGTTCACGTTGGGCTCGGTCTCCATCCCGAGGCCGTTTTTGCACGCGCAAAACATCTTGGAACTCGTCTTCAGTTCCGCGTGCACTTCCATCCCGATGGTAACGTTGTATTTCATATTCTAAATTCAATATTCCACATTCTAATGCGTGCCAGTGCTACCAAATCCACCCTCGCCTCGTATGGTATCATCTAACTCACTCACTTCGCAAACCTCCGGGAGCTCCACTTTTTGGATCAATAATTGGCTTATCTTAGCCCCTTTTTCAAATTTCTGAACCTCTCCGGAAAGATTGACCATGATGACGCCGACCTCACCACGATACGAAGCATCAATCACACCGCCCATAGTTTTGACCCCCCACTTATGTGGCACACTCGATTTGTCCCAAATGAGACCGACATAGCCAGTCGGGATAGCGAGGGCGATACCTGTTTTGACAGTCCGCCTCTCACCTGGCGCGAGCTCAAATGTCTCATACGTATAGAGATCAAGCCCCGCATCATCGTGATGTGCCCGAGCCGGTATCACGGCATCCGGATGAAGTTTTTTGATGTTGAGTTTCATAAAATATTTTTCACTTTTTTCCATATTTGCTCGGCAATCTCCTCCCGTGACAAAAGCTCACCTTTGGGCGCGCAAGCGATGCGTTCCCACGTATTGCCTTGTCTCACAATTTTGAGCGCACTCTCCCGTGATGCATCGAGATGCGCCTTATTCTTTTCGGCCAAATCCTGTCTGCCTCGTAGCGCACGATTCGTAGACGCTCCCTGACGTCCCTGAACGAGCAGTCTATCAGCGATCACGCGTGGTACGTCGAGGTAACAGACGAGATGTGGACGCGGGATACCATACACCTTGAACTCGAGGGTGTCGAGCCACTTGAGAAATTCTTTGCGCTTCTTGGCATCAACAATCTTGCCTCCCTGGTGAATCTGGTTGGCACTGACATAGCGATCGAGTACGACGACATATCCGCCCTTCAGCCACTTCTCCAGAGTTTGTTTGGATTCAAACCGATCAGCCGCATAGAGGACCGATGCAATATGCGGATCAATGGCAATAAAGTCGCCATACTTGCCTGCTAGACACTCCCCGACGAGCTTCCCAAAAAAATTCTTCTCGTACTGCGGAAAATCGAGCGCCTTCACTTTGTAACCCTCATGTTTCAAACGAGCGAGAAGGAGCTTGGCCTGTGTCGCCTTGCCTGATCCATCTGTCCCATCGAGAACTATCAGTTTCCCCTTTTTCATAGTACAGTCATTACTCCTTCCGTATCTTGGCCACAATATCATCTATTTGCTTCTGTAGTTCCTCAAGTGTCCCGTCATTATTCACCACAAAGTCAGCACGTTCTTTTAAATCACGAATCTGTGTCTCCGACTCAAGCAAGGCGTCTTTCTCAAATTGCGCCAGTGTCTTCGTGGCATCATCGGTATTCTGTCGACGTTTGGTCAACCGCTCATACCGTGTCTCGGGACTAGCCTCGACATAAACAAAGTAGAAGTCTGGCTCGGTCTCCATGTGCACGATATCAAAAGAACGGCGCACCCCATCGACGATGACCAGATCCTTGTCGCTCTTTTTTGCCTCGGCGAGCATAATCTTGGAAAAAATATCTTCTCCAAACCCCTTGCGGAGATGGAGTGACAAGCGAGCCATATTCTCGCGATTCTGATCGAGGCTCATGCGATCAAGAATATCACGCAGTGGCTGAGAAAACCGGAGTGACATTGCCCCGTGCTTTTCTGCCAAGTATTTCCCAACAGTATCCTTGCCACACGCGATCTCCCCTGCAATGCCGATAATAACTTTTGACATGGTGTTTCACATTATGAAATTGGCTGACTTCTTTCTCGTACGAAATAGGTATACCGGTATCCTTTGCTGGCACCAGATTCCTCGCTGACGACCACATCGAACTCCGCATAGTCAGGAAAATATGTATCCGCTTCGTGCTTACCCTCTACGAGAGTGAGGTAGAGGCGTTCAGTCATAGGCAGAAACTGCTTGTAGATACTGGCACCGCCAATCACAAACATCTCTTCTTGCTCATGCAGACGCGCGACCTTGAGTGCCTCCTCTATCGAATACACTACGAGACACCCCGTTGGATGAAAATCCCGATTGATAGTGAGCACGATATTGGTACGGTTCGGCAGAGGCTTACCGATAGAGCGAAACGTATTCTCACCCATGATCACAACATGACCCGTCGTGATGGCCTTGAAACGATGGAGGTCTTCTGGAATAAACCAGAGAAGCTGATTGTTTTTGCCAATTGCTCGCGATTCATCAACTGCAACAATCATGCTAAGGCATGGAGTATTCATAGGATTCTGTTAGACGGCTATCGGGGCCTTGATGGCAGGATGTGACTGATAGTTCTCGAGAGTAAAATCCTCGAGCGTGAAATCAAAGATGCTCTTCACCTCCGGATTGAGCTTCATCGTTGGGAGCGGGAGGGGTTCACGTGAGAGCTGTTCTTTGACCTGGTCATGGTGATTACTGTAGATATGGACATCTCCGCCCGTCCAAACGAATTCGCCCGGCTCGAGGTCACACACCTGGGCCATCATCATCGTAAGGAGTGCGTATGAGGCGATATTAAACGGCACACCGAGAAACGTATCACAACTGCGCTGGTAGAGCTGGCACGATAATTTACCGTTCGCTACATAAAACTGAAAGAGACAATGACAGGGTGGTAATCCCGCCTTGCCCATCTCTTCGATATCGGCCACATTCCACGCCGAGACGATAAGTCTGCGATCATCCGGTTTAGACTTGATCCGTTCAATCACCTGCGTAATCTGATCGATGTGCGACCCGTCCGGTGTCGGCCAATTCCGCCACTGGTAACCATAGATAGGACCGAGCTCGCCATGTTCCTTGGCAAACGCCTCATCAGTTTTGATGTTTTCTATAAAAGCCTTAAGGCCAGATTTCCACTCTTCACTCCCCGACTCAGGCACAGCCTGACCTGTTTTTTTGAGGTAGGACT
>CAYNNJ010000036.1:0-8185 GCA_964398755.1 uncultured Bdellovibrionales bacterium | reverse complement strand
GAGCAGGATGCAGTTGGTATAATATCTTCAATTCTTCTGCCAGCTGTTTCCAGTCAATAGTTCCGAACACATCCAAATAACCAAAAACTGTCCGATTGGGCAGTTTTATGGTTTTAGTGAGGCATGTGATCGAACAGAGAAAAGCCTGCCTGCCGGTAAGCCAGGGTCGGAAAAACGGGAGTTTGTCCGTTGCGGAGAGCAGGACCTTGGGTCCGCTGAGAACAGAGGAGTTCTCAGAGAGCGAAGCGAGTGAAATTCCCTTCCTCCCCAGCATACGCAAATAAAAAGTCTCTTTAGAGGTTTTTAGCTATTCTCTCCATATTGACAGAAGCTGAAACTCAGTGTACTCTGTCATTCTGTACTTTCCCCCACCCCCGAAGAAAGGGATCTCATGGAGATCGTCCAATCCGCAGGTTACTCCACTGAAGAGGTCACCAATCACGAATGCGGCTATATCACCCTGGCCAGTGGTCAGAGTGAACGTCGCGTCCTGTGCCGAAAGCACGCCTACGCCCAACTCCAAGAGTTGCAGGCAACCGGCCAAGTCGACGAATTCGAAGCCATGCACATCCGCAGGCAGATCGAGGACTCACGACTCCCACTGGTCGTCCCAAGCGAATTCGAGGCACGCATCCAGCAGCTCATCGTTGACGGCGCCGATGCCGTTCGTACGGTCTTCGCTTCTGACTACTTTCACCCGGCAGTCGAGGACTTCCTCGCCGGCGAAGTGATCGACGTTCCGATCAGAACCGTGGTCAGCTCTCCGTTCTCGCTCCAGTAAGAGTCCTGTCCTCGGCCCGCTCCCCATCGCAAACCCACCGCGCAAGCTCGCAGTGGGTCTTTTTCTTTATGATATACTAGTTTTGAGCCAAAATGCGATTAGAATTCTGCCCCAATGCCTCAAGCCAAGAAAATTGGTGTGGATCTCGATGATGTCCTCCTAGCGATAATCGCGGGTCTTTTCCCGTGGCACAATCGTCTGTATGGAACAAACAATCACCCAGATGAAGTTCGACCGTTCGAGCTCATGAGTAGCTGGAACTGTACCAAAGAAGAGGCCGTCTCACGGGTCTTGGACTTCTATCAAACCGCCGAACACGCAGCGTGTCTACCCATACCAGGTTCCGTCGAGGCCATGCATGCCCTGAGTCAAAGTCACGAGCTCGTTATTGTGACCTCAAAACCGGCCGATCTAGAGACCATGACCCATGCTTGGGTGGAAAAGCATTTTCCGAACATGTTTCAGGACATTTATTTCACCAGTTCATTTGTCACACCAGAACATAAGCAGGTAAAGAAAAGCGAACTCTGTCGCGAACTTGGCCTAGATATATTTATCGACGACTCTATCGCCAATGTCCTCGATGTGGCGACTGCCTGTGAACAAGTCTTTCTCTTTGACCGTCCCTGGAACCGAGAGAAGGTCGCCCTCCCACCCAATGTCACCCGCGCCTATTCCTGGAAAAAAATTGTCGATACTATTCAAAATTTAAAGTAAATAGTCGAACCCCTACTGGCCACACTATGAGCAAACTCAAAATTGCACTCCTCGGGAGCATTCCCAAAGGTGATGAAGCACGAAAAAATTGGACGGACTGGAAAACTGAATATATAGAAAAAATATCCCTGGCTATTCCAGAAGCCCAATTTTTGCATGGGGACCTCATCAGTGATAATGTCGGACCGGAACTCGTGGTTGGTCACGACCTCTGGCTCATCAAAAATGCTGACATCGTTATTGTCCACGCTGTTTCCAAAATAGGCGCCGGCACCGCGCAGGAAATGGTACTCGCCAAGTCATTTGGCAAACCGCTCATTTCTATCGTTCCCAAAGATACTCACCATCGGAGATCAAATGTCGCTTTTCATAATGTGACTATCGAAGACTGGATTCATCCCTTTATCGCTTTGGCTTCTGACTACGTCGCGGAGGATATTGAGACGGGTATTGCTTGGATTCAGGATTATCTCACCCATCCGAAAGAAATAAAGAACCTGGCCGTATTCGACGAAGCAATCTCTACATTTGAAAAGGATCTTCCTGAAGTTCTGACGTCCTACCGTAATCAAGGGTGGTAAACTGAAAAAATGACCAAATACGTCGCCCTGCTCCGAGGTATCAATGTCGGAGGGAACAATACAGTAGAAATGAAGAAACTTCGGGCTGTTTTCGAGGCTTTAGGATTTTTGAGTGTTGCCACCTACATCAACTCTGGGAATGTGATTTTTTCCACCTCCAGGAAAGATACGGGAAATTTCGTCGCAGAAATTGAAACTGCTCTCAAAAGATCTTTTGGTTTTGCGGTGAGGACTATCATTCGCGATGAAAAGAATATTCGATCCATCGAAAAATCCATCCCCAAAGAATGGATGAATGATAACAAACAAAGAACCGAGATCATGTTTCTCTGGGACGAATACGCCAAGAAAAGCACCCTCAAGCTCATTCCTGCCCATCCCGACATTGATACCCTACTCTATGCCGGAAGGGCCGTCATCTGGCACATCGCTGACCGAAAACACTATTCCAAAAGTGGCTTGCGCAAATTCATCGGCACCGATGTCTACAAGCACATGACCGCCCGCAATGTGAACACCGTTCGAAAACTGATTACCCTTATAAATTAGACACTCTATGCAATTCCCCAAAGACATCCTCCTCATTGATTTCGAAGGACAGCGCCACCCTGTCCAGATTGGGGCGATACTCCTCGATCGCACCACCCTCAAAGAAAAGGACTACTTTGTTTCTTATATCTACGCTGACCTCGGCGACAAACCAACCATAAAATCTGGGATTACACAGAACATGATTGATGATGCTCCGAAACCAGAGGAAATCGGGAAAATAATATACGAAAAATTTGGTAGTGACGTATTTCTTGCTACATTCGTTCAAAATTTAGACATCCTTCATTTTAGAAAAATTATCTCTGCCGCTGGCATAGACTTTTTAGAATCAAGGACTGATTTCAAGAAATATGATTTTCACATTCTCGATCTCTGGCCTGTCACCTATATCCATGCTCTCAAACAGGGCTACACTGGAGGCACTGGTTCAGAAGAACTCTTTCAGTACTTTGGAGCCAAACCAAGGGGTCTCCACGATGCCCTCGAAGATTGCCGTATCACAGCCGACGTTCTCCGTAAAATCATTTTATGAAACTCATCCTCATAAATGGAAGTACCTGCGCCGGAAAAAGTACGCTCGTCAAAGCCGTATTGAAACAACGTGAGCGACTGTATTATCTCTCGTACGATGCCCTCAAGTGGGGATTTTCCCAATATAATCCGAAGGTCCATGGCGATGATGTGGTCACCGTGATGAGCGCCGTCGCCGAATGCGTCTTTACCCTGAAATACAATATCATCTGTGACTCTGTCATGATCCGAGAACACCGAGAGCATCTGATGACGCTTGCTGAGAAACACGAATACGAGGTGGTAGAAGTCAATATCGAAGCGAGCTACGACGTCCTCCTCAAGCGCTTTGACGAGCGCGTAGCCCGGGCCAAAGCCGATCCGACTATCCGTATCTCCAACCTGTCTCAGGATCGCTTCCGCGAGCTCTATGAAATATACGAAGCCGGCAAAAACCCCGAGGCTCCGACCATTCGTACCGACGAGCAGAGTGTCGATGAGAACATCGCCAGTCTTTTGAAAATGATTTCCTAACTGATATGAAACCTACTATTGTCACTACTGGGCAGGCGTTTGCTGATATCGATGCTGTTGGGTGCGCTATTGCTTACGCCGAGCTCCTGAGAGCCGAGGGGAAATCAGCCGAGGCTGTCCTCCCCCGGAACGCTCAACAACAGCGTGACTGATTCTGTGAGGGCATGGGGACTCGAGTATGCGACCACACCTACCCAAGCAGATAGTGATTATGTTCTGGTCGACGTCTCAGACCCATCCCATATCGCCGACTGCGCCAAAAATGGTATCGTCACAGAGGTCTATGACCACCACCCAGGGTATGAGCGGTATTGGCAAGAGAAAATAGGTGAGCACTCTCACATCGAACCCATCGGGGCGGCAGCTACTCTCATCTGGGAAGAATGGAAAAAACGTGGACAGTCAGAAAAGATTAGCGAGAAGAGTGCGAAGCTCCTCGGGGTCGCGATACTCTCGAACACCCTTAATTTTGGTGCCGTCATCACCAACAATCGTGACCGAGTAGCCTATACCGAGCTCCAGGCCATCGCTCCACTCACGGACGAGTGGATAGCGCAGTATTTTACTGAGCAAGAAGAGACCGTAGTAAAAGATGTTCGTGAGTCAATCATAAGCGACACCAAGGTCTTTGTCCCACCGACATTCCCCTTTACTCTCACTATCGGCCAGCTCGAACTCTGGGATGGGAGCGCGTTTCTTAAGACCCATACCGAGGCTATCGAATCCGCTCTCAAGCGTTTTGGTCATGAACACTGGATTATGAGCATCCCCAGCCTCTCAGAAAAGCACAACCATTTCTACACCACAAGCGAAGCGGTGAAAGAATTGTTCTCATCCGGCCTCGGAATCACCTTTGACGGTGACTACGCCACCTCTCCCCGTCTGTGGCTCCGCAAAGAAATCATCAAAAAATTATCGTCCTGACAGCATCAGGACATTCTTATTTATGAAAACCCCAGAGGAATTTGAGCAACTACGAACAGAGATTCGAAGTATCGCCAGGAAAGACGGAAGAAGCCTGGACAATAAAACGAGACATGCAAAATCATACCTTGTTTCAGCGTGCACACTGTACGTCTACGGCGAAACTGACTACTACCACTATCCAGCCTTCTATCTCATTCATCACGCACTCGAATTAATCATGAAGGACTTTTTCAACCTTAGTGTCAAGGGACACTTATTAATTCCTCTACTAGCGAAGGTTAGCGACCAAGAAAAAATATCTCAATTTTCTGAAAGAGATCATTTTATAATACAATATTCTGATCAAATAAACTCAGACGACGGACAGCTACGCTATGAGAAGGGCGTGCACAAACAATTTGATTGGGATATCTTTTATGAACTCGTTCTACTTGCAAAAAGACTGATTGAGAAAAAGGTATCAATGTAACAACTGCGCTATTTTCCAACTGCCGAGGTGCCAGCCACATACCCCGTAGTCCAGCAGAGCTGGAGGCTGTAGCCACCAGAGGGACGATCAATGTTGAGTACATCCCCCACCAAGTAGAGATTGGCGAACTTACGGGAGCGCATGTATGTCCACTCCACTTCTTCGAGCGCTACCCCGCCACTCGTTACAATCGCCTTGTCGACATCAAGGAGTCCCGTCACAGTGAGACGGAAGTTCTTGACTAGCCGAGCCAGTGCCATGCGTTCATTCCGCGTGACGCTATGAACCGGCGTCTCTGGGTTGATGTGAGCGAGTTTGAGGAGAACCGGAATCATCGCCGGAACAAGAAAACCATCCAGGCTATTTTTTACCTGCTTGTTTTTTTGTTGCTCGAATATGTCCTGAATCACGTGGTCCACTTCACCAATGTTCTGATTCGCAAAGAAATCAATCGAAACCACTACTTCACCGTACTCGAGAAATTCGCTGATTGCCCGACTCATGTTGAGAACGAGTGGTCCCGAGAGGCCCACATGGGTAAAGAGTATTTTCCCTGCACGACTCTCAATTCTCTTTTCGCCCTGAAAATAGCTGAGTTTCACTTCAGGGAAACTCACTCCTGAGAGTTCGGCTACCCAGGATTCTCGGACCCGGAGTGGGACGAGTGATGGTCGTGGTTCGATGATGGTATGTCCAATACTCTCAAGCCAGCGGAAGCCATCTCCCGTCGAACCCGTTTCTGGTCGTGACTGACCCCCGGTCGCGAGGATATATGATTGTGCCTGCATGAGGCTCCCATTCTTCATCCGTACCCCGGTCACCACACCATCGTTTGCCTCTAGGCCCACCACCTCCATGCCCGCGAGGATCGTGACGTGACCGGCACGCATATATGAGACAAGCGCGTCCCACACCGACTGAGCACTATCAGAAACTGGGAAAACGCGCTTCTCGGCCTCCACCTTGGTCGGCATGCCATGGGCGTGAAAAAAGTCGAGCGTCGACTGGACGCCAAACTGGGAGAGGGGCGAATAGAGGAACTTCGAGGCTACCCCAAACTTGGCGAGAAAGAGATGCTCGTCAAACTCGGCGTTGGTCACATTGGATCGGCCACCCCCGGTAATGAGGAGTTTACGCCCGAGGGACGTGTTTTTCTCGAGGAGTGCCACCCGAGCACCCCCTTCCGTTGCGCGACCAGCGGCCATCATCCCCGCCGGCCCTCCCCCAATCACAATGACATCGTAGTCCATAGGTATATTCACAGAAATACTACTATCCCACATTTTCGATAAAATAGCTAGAGAGTCCAATATTTCCCCTCTAACAAACTTTCAAAAGCACCGAAAAACCGCTATAATAGGGGTATAATTTCTGATACGCTGCTATGAGTCTTGAACAGTATTCGACCATTTTGTCCGTTTTGGTACTCCTCCTTGGTACGGCGACTTTTCTCTCCATCCTGAGCTATTACTTTTCCCCGACCACTCGCCTCATCGTTTCCCAGGTCTCCTACGAGACCTGGCTCAAGCTCATAGCTGGCCTCGCCACGCTCGCGACAGCTGGCGCCCTCGCCTATCAGTACCACTATCTCCTCCCCGTGTGTCATCTCTGCTGGTGGCAACGCATCTTCATGTTTCCGATCGAACTCATCATGGCGGTTTCACTCTACACCAAATCCAAAACGAATCATCTGATCGTGGCCATCATGGCCGGTATCGGTCTCCCCATAGCGCTCTACCACTACTACGGCCACTACCAGAAGTATGTCGCTGGGAATCCCTTTCTCCTCCCGTGTTCCACCAATCCCCTCGAAGCATCCTGTAGCAACTCCCCGATCGTGACGTTTGGCTTTATCACCATCCCATTCATGGCCGTTATAGTCTTCTCGGCTATCCTCTGGCTCTCTCATCTCGCTTTCAAGAAATCAGAACAAAACGGTACACTCTCTCAGTAGTTTATGCTCACCTTTAGCGAACGCGTCGTCAAAATCGCCCTCTCTATTCCAGCGGGCCGCGTGACCACCTACGGTCGTATCGCTCGGGCCGCTGGTGCGGGACCGATGGCGTCTCAGAGCATTACGGGCATCCTCGCCAGGGCTTGGGATAACGGAGCGAAAAACATCCCCTTCCACCGTATCGTCTACGCTGACGGCCACATCTGGGTCGATGCCAAACACCGAAAGGAGCGCCTCAAACTCTACAAAAAAGAAGGCATCGAACTCGATAACAAAGACCGAATCACGAATTTCCGCTCCATTCTTTGGGAACTCAAATAAGAACTCGGGAGATACAAACACAAAACTATGCACAAACCCTCCAGCCTCCGTGACTACCTCATTGCCGGCCTCATCGCCACATCGCTCTTTGTCTTTTTTTGCCTCTACCTCTCCTTCCGCCACGGAACGCTCTTTGGTGCGCCCATGACCGATACGCTCTATTACCCCAACAAGGCGCTCGCTGGGGTCGCTATGAGCATGCTCGCCCTTACCTTTCTCATCGGACCGATCGTCCGCTACTTCGACCGCTACGATACCTGGCTCTCCTATCGAAAAGAAATCGGCATCCTCGCCGGATTTCTCGCCATCCTCCATGGACTCGTGAGTTATTATCTCCTCCCCATCAAATTTCCCCGAGTCTGGATTGAGTTTTCGGCACTTGAATTTGGTGCCGGACTAGTCGGAGCCATCCTTCTCATTGCCTTGTTCGTACTCTCCTGGAAGAGCATCATTCTCCTCGTTGGTGGTGGGACGTGGTGGTTCCTCCAGCGCTGGGGACTCCGCGTCACCGTAATCGCCACCCTCGTCCATGTCTACGTCATGAAGTGGTCAAGCTGGGTGAGCTGGTACACAACAGGGAACAATTTGCCGGCACTGGGGCTCCTCCTCACCCTCTTTATCACCTGGGTAGTCGCCGTACGTCTCTACGAATCCCTCTTTCTCTTCCGGGCCTGTGGCTTTGCCACCAAAGAAATCTGTATGGACATCGAAATCAAATCGCGAGGTCGTCGCTTCTTTCTCTTGAGTTTCGTGGTTTACGCGCTCCTCACTGCCTTTTTGCTCCTCCGCCCACTCTTCTAACACTACACTCATGAAAAAAACCATCATCTTTGACCTCG
>CAYNNJ010000035.1:0-8379 GCA_964398755.1 uncultured Bdellovibrionales bacterium | reverse complement strand
ATGAAAATCATGAAAAGTGAGGAGGGCTAATACCATTAACCCGACGAGCTTTGAGAGGTTTTCAGCCGAAATATGGACATTTTATGAGACAAGCGTTCGTTTCTGTTATACTGAAAGCGTTGAGATTTGAGAGAGTTACTGAGAGTTGATTCCTCGCGCTGTTTCTGATATCGTAATCAATGCTAATGCTATTCGTCCTATGACCAAAATCCTCCTTGTTGAAGACGATCCGTTTATCGCCGAAATCTACAAGAAAAAGCTCGAAACGTCCGGCTTTGAACTCTTGAATGTCACCTCCGGCAAGGCAGTCCTTAAGGAAGTCAAAGAACAGCATTTTGACCTGGTGCTCCTCGATCTCGTGCTTCCGGAAATGAGTGGGACCGAGGTACTCCGCGAACTGCGTCACAACAAGGAATATGATGCCAACCTGAAGGTGGTAGTCTTTAGTAACTTGAGTAGCCAAGAGGATCGAGATCAGGTGCTCGGTCTCGGGGCGAATGGCTTTATTTCCAAAACAGAGTTTTCGCCATCAGAGGTCGTTGCCGAAATCGAGCGCTTCCTCCGTCAGTTCAAAGAGCAGGACAAGAACGCGACGGCCGAAACGACACCAGTCGAGAAAACTGGTCTCGGAAAGAAACTGCTTCTTATCGAGGATGAACCGGTCTTTGTCGAAATGTTTAGCAAGCGTCTCAAGAGCGAAGGGTACGAGGTGGTCGCTGAGCAGGATGGTGCCAAGGGACTTGCCAAGGCACTCGAGACGAATTTTGATCTCATCATCACCGATGTCATGATGCCCAACATGGATGGTCGCGAGTTCATCACCAAACTGCGTGATGAAGAGGCCGGGAAACAAGTCCCTATCTTCCTCCTCTCGGCCTCAGTCTCGCTTGAGGATGAAAGCGTCAAGGTTCTCACCGATGCCGGCATTGTCACCAAAGCTTTCCTCAAAACAGAAATTACGCCGAGTGAACTGGCCTACGCGGTCAATGATTATTTCCAGGGCAAGTAAGTTTATTTCTACGAATGTATGGAACGGATACTGATACAAGAAGCAGTGGACCAAATCGGAAAAGAGGTGAAGCTCTCTGGTTGGATGAGTGTACGGCGAGATCACGGCAAGTTGGTCTTCTTTGTGATGCGTGATCGGAGTGGTCATGTGCAACTCGTTGTGACACCAGAAAAAACTGAACTCATTGAGGCGGTCAAAGACGTCCGGTCAGAGTATGCGGTATCGGTCACGGGTCTCGTGAAATCGCGTCCTGTAAAAAAGGGCCAGGAATCAGTGGTGAATTCAACGGATCATATCGAAATTGAAGTGACTTCGCTTACAGTATTGAGTAAGCCAATGGAAGAGCTACCAGTAGATGTCTCTCAGATGGAAATGGGCTTACAGCTTGAGACACTCCTCAACAATCGAACGGTGACACTGCGCAACGAGAAGGTGCAGGGGATTTTTCAGATTTATAGTGCTCTCCTGGCTGGGTATGCCGATTTCATGCGGAGCGAGGGCTTTATGGAAATCAAGACACCCAAGATACTTTCGGCCGCAACCGAGGGAGGGGCAAACTTTTTTAAGATCAAATATTTTGATCGCGATGCTTATCTGGCCCAGAGTCCTCAGTTTTATAAGCAGGCGGGGATGAGTGCTTTTGAGCGCGTTTTTGAAGTGGGTTCTGTCTTTCGAGCCGAACCGAGCTATACGACGCGTCATGTGACTGAGTTCACTGGTTTGGATGCGGAGATGGCATTTATCGACAGCATGGAAGATGTGATGTCGATGCTTGAGAAAACCATCTATCATGTCTTGGAACATATTGGTTCGACGTGTCAGTCGTCTTTGGCTCTCTATGGGGCGACAATTCCGGAGCGGGTAGCTATTCCTCGTATCAGGCTTTCCGAGGCATTCGAGATATTGAAGAATGAATACGGCAAGGTCCTTGAAGAAGGCGATATTGATAGCGAAGGAGAGCGCATGATTGGCGAGTATGTGAAGAAGAAATATAACTCAGACTTTGTGTTTTTGACTCACTATCCGACGCTGGCGCGGGCTTTCTATAGCTTGCCGAGTCCTGAGAATCCAAAATTGTGTGAGTCGTACGACTTGGTGTTTCGTGGTGTCGAAATTGCTTCCGGCGCACAACGCGTTCATGACTACGCCCAATTGAAGGGTATTATTGAGAGTCGTGGACTTGATCCCGAAACCTTCAAAGATTATCTGGATATCTTCAAATTTGGGGCGCCACCACACGGCGGATGGGGACTCGGAAGTGAGCGCATTGTCCAGAAACTACTCGGTCTGTCTTCTATCAAGGAGGCGATTCTTTACCCACGCGATGTCAAACGCTTGACCCCATAATATTGCGTCCGGGGTCTCTTGAGTGCTCGACTGGAAAAATTCCATAGAATGGGATAGAATGGGGGATGTCCCGTTTTTCTCTCCCTTCAGGGGAAATCCAGCCGTATGTCTACGTTTGAGCGCTTTATCAAAAACTTCCAAAAAGGCCTGATTGACAGGTTTTTTAGCCATTTGTCCCAAGATATTGGGATCGATTTGGGTACGGCCAATACTCTCGTCTACGTGCGTGGCAAGGGTATCGTCATCAACGAGCCTTCGGTCGTGGCGGTAAACCAGCGTACGGGCCAAATTCTCGCTATTGGACGCGAAGCCAAAAAGATGGTCGGGAAAACGCCAGGCCATATTGTGGCCACAAGACCGCTTGTCGACGGGGTTATTAGTGACTTCGAGGTGACCGAGCAGATGCTCCGCTACTTTATCAACAAAGTGAATCAGGACAGTTTTTCGTTTCTTCGTCGTCCTCGGGTCCTCATCGGTATTCCCTCCGGCGTAACCGAAGTGGAAAAGCGCGCTGTGATCGAAGCGGCTATGAATGCAGGGGCTCGCCAGGCCTTTCTCATCGACGAACCGATGGCGGCTGCTATCGGGGCCCGTCTCCCGGTTATCGATGCGGCTGGTAACATGGTGGTCGACATCGGTGGTGGGACGACGGAGATCGCGGTTATTTCCCTCGGGGGTGTTGTCCTCTCACGGAGTCTCCGGATCGCCGGAGATGAGATGAACGAAGATATCGTTCGATATAGTCGCGATGAGTTCAATATTCTCATCGGTGAACGGACGGCCGAGGATGCCAAGATTGCTATCGGTAGCGCCTATCCTCAGCGGGAACGTCTCACCTTTCCGCTCCGTGGTCGGGACCTGGTTTCGGGTCTCCCCAAGGAGGTTCTCGCCACAGACGAACACATCCGCGAAGCCCTCTCTCGTTCTATCCGGATCATCGTGAACAATATCAAAACCATTGTTGAAGAAACGCCACCAGAGCTCTTGGCCGATATCATGCAGCGCGGTATTATCCTCGCCGGTGGAGGCAGTCTCATCCGGGGGATGGACAAACTCATTGCCAACCAGACCGGTATCCCGGTACGGATGATGGAGGATCCACTCACGGCCGTGGTTCGTGGGACCGGTATCGTGCTTGATGATATGGAGAGTCTGAAAGAAGTGCTCATCGAAGAAGAAAACAACAAACCGCTCGGCTAACCTTGGTATTTTCTGGTATGTCCTTTCGTCACAGTTTTACAGAGACGAAATTCTTTCGCGCCGTCGTCGTAGCGGCGATTCTTGCTGTGGGCGTCTATTTTTCGCCTCGCTTTATCATGGAGCCCCTCCGCACGGTACTTTCAACTATCGGCTTTCCGTTTCAGGCACTCTTTTCTACCGTGGCCTTTGGTCTCTCCGATACGACCACATTTCTCGGCTCTATCGGTGAGCTCAAGCGTGAGAATGAGAGACTCCTCGCGGACAATACTCGTCTCTTGGCTGAGAATGCTCGTTATGAGGCTGTGGCCAGCGAAAACGATGAATTGAGGCGCGAGCTCGAGATGCTTCCACGAGAAAACTATCGTTTGAAACCGGCCGGTATCATCGGGCGTGATACGGCGGGCCTCGGTAACTGGCTCACTATCGATGCCGGCTCCTTTGCGGGGGTGACCGAGGGGATGCCCGTCATCGTCTATGGGGGTGTCCTCATCGGTCGAGTGACCGAAGTCTTTCCCCAAAGTGCTCGGATTATGCTACTTTCCAATCCGGACAGCCTCGTGAGCGGGATTACCCTCGAGGGGGAGGCTCAGGGTATTGTGAAGGGTGAGTATGGTCTCGGGATACTCCTCGATATGGTGCTCCAGGATGCGACGCTCGAGGCTGGGCACCGAGTGGTTACTTCCGGTCTCGGTGGCACCTACCCCAAGAATCTCCTCATCGGCGTCATTGATGATCCCCAACCGACCGCCGACCATCTGTATCAGCGGGCAGCCGTGACCTCACCTGTTGATTATTCGAGCCTTCATCACGTTTTTCTCATCCAAGAGTCACTCACACCATGAAAATACTTTTTCTCCGCACGATTGTTCTCCTCACCCTGGTATTTCTCCAGATTTCCTTTTTTAGCATTCTCTTTCCTTGGTTCCGCGCCCCGCTGTTTCTTCTTGGGGTGATTGCTGCGACGACACTGGCCCGCAATTTTCCGAGCGCCCTCTTTGTTGTCGTCCCACTCACGCTCCTCTATGATGCTGTCACCGCTGGTGGAGTGACCTGGTTTTCGGTGTACGCGGTGCTCTTTTCCTACGTCACGAGTTTCCTCCTGAGACGACTCCTCCTTGAGCATCAGGGTATTGGAGTGGTCCTCTACGCCCTCCTCAGTTACTTGGCGGCACTTTTTTACCAATTTCTGTATGGCGCTCTCTCAGCCCCAGAAGGGGTGACGCACGCGTTTGGGTTGTCGGCTCCTACGAATGACAGTCTCATCTTCTCATTGCTTGTTTTTCTCCCGGTGTTTATCATAACAGCGACGGGGATTACCCGTTTTGAAGCCTCACTCAAACAGATGAGCGAACGCCAATTTCGTCATATCAAATAACGCGGTATGAACCTCTTCATTCGCAAAGACGCCGAACTGCATGAGCGGGGCAGTATGGAAATCGATGATGCCGTACTTACCCTCTCCGAAAAGGACGCGGTCAAGATGGAATGGCCTCTCAACCGTTCTGTTTCGCGTTTCTTCCTCATGGGGATGATGCTCTTTCTCCTCGTGCTCGGGGGACGAATATTTTACCTGAGTGTGGTAAAGGGAGAGGAGTACAGTTTGATCGCGCTCCGGAATAGTCTCCGGGCACTCATCATCCCGGCTCCGCGCGGTATCATGTACGATATTTCCGGGAAACCATTGGTCCAAAATGTTCCCAGTGTTGATGCTGTTCTCGTTCCCGCTGACGTGCCGACTGACGAACGTGAGATTGCGGAGCTGAAGGGGCGGATTGGAGCGGTATTTTCCTTGGAGCCAGATCTACTTGAGACCGCATTGAGCAAACTCGATCGCCGTTCAACGCTCCCGGTGCTTCTCAAAGAACGTATCGGTCAGGAAGAGACCCTCCTTTACTTGAGTCAGAGTCATGAGCTCCCGGGGGTAGGGCTTTACCAGACAACACAGCGACAGTATCTCGATAGTCTCATTTTTTCGCATGTCCTCGGGTATGAAGGCAAGATTCGCAAAGAAGAATTGGAAGCGCACCCGGACTATCTTCTCACGGATTCTATCGGCAAGCAGGGGATAGAAAAGAGCTACGAATCTGCCCTCCGAGGGAAGCATGGTTGGAAGCGAGTAGAGGTGGATGCTTTTGGAAAAGTAAAAAAAGAACTCGGTGTGGTCCAACCGGTGCCTGGGCAAGACCTCATTCTCAATATTGATGCTGACCTCCAAAAGAAACTCTTTGATAGTCTCCAAACCATTCTCGAAAAAAACGACCTGAAGCGGGCAGGAGCGGTAGCAATCGATCCTCGCTCAGGATCCGTCCGGGCCCTCGTCAGTCTCCCGAGTTTTGATAATAATCTCTTTGCGGGAGGAATTTCTGGTGAGAACTATCGAGCACTTTTGAATGATCCATCGGAGCCGCTCTTCAATCGAGTCGTAGCAGGTGCCTATCCGCCCGGTTCGACGATCAAACCAGTGCTTGCTGCCGCTGCTCTCACCGAAGGGGTGGTGGATGAGAGGACCGAGATCGAGAGCAAAGGAGGTATCAATGTGGGCCGTTTCTTTTTTGGGGACTGGAAGGTACACGGATTTACGGATATCCGTCGCGCTATCGCCGTTTCAAGTGATGTTTTCTTCTATTCTATCGGTGGCGGGTATGGCGGTATCGAGGGGCTGGGCATGAATCGGATGAAGAAGTACGAAGAACTCTTTGGTTATGGTCAAAAGACTGGTATCGACACCGGTGGTGAGGTCACGGGTCTCCTTCCGGATGCGAACTGGAAAAAAGAAAAGATTGGAGAACGTTGGTACATCGGTGACGACTACAACTCATCGATTGGCCAGGGGTATGTGACCGCGACGCCACTACAGGTACTCAACTCAATCGTCGCTATTGCCAATGGCGGAACGCTCTATGAACCGCGCATTGTTTCTCAGATTCGGTCGTATGATGGCAAAGTGACCCCGGTGCCAACCAAAGTTATTCGCGAGAAATTTATTGACCCCGCCATTCTCCGGATTGTGCGCGAGGGAATGCGTGAGACCGTCACCGAAGGGACAGCCCAGGCGCTCGCTGACCTCCCAGTAGCAGTGGCCGGGAAGACCGGGACAGCTCAGTTCGGGAATGAATCAAAGACCCATGGTTGGTTTGTTTCGTTTGCGCCCTTTGAGGCGCCGGAGCTCGCTCTCGTGGTCTTGGTTGAGGGTCAAGGAGAAGAGGGCTACAATGCCGTGCCCGTCACCAAAGATGTCTATTCATGGTACTTCGGACGCGAGAAGAAGGAGGAGTAAAACGAGGGGATTTCCGGGGTAAAGAGGCTTATTTTTGCTTTGTTTGAGCCTCGATATCGATGGATTGACAATTCCTGATATTTTGGTAGTATTGAGGAACTCTTAATTCCATTCTTTCCTTTTTTGGGAGAGAATTTTCTTTTGTAGAATACAACGCATTATGGCAAAAATATTTACCCCGGAAGGGCTGAAAAAATTACAGACTGAACTCGACGAACGAAAGACCAAGATTCGTCTCGAGATTGCTGAGGCAATCAAAGAGGCCAAGGAGCAGGGTGATCTCTCCGAAAACGCCGAGTACAGCGAGGCCAAGAATCATCAGAATGAAAACGAGTCTCGGATTGCGGAGCTTGAGGGTATGCTCAAGGATTCCGTCGTGGCTGAAAAGCACCAGAGTACTTCATCGATTGGGATGGGCTCTCGGCTCACGGTGAAGGTGCAGGGCAAAGAATTCAACTTTGAAATCGTTGGTTCAAACGAAGTCGACCCAGCCGCTGGCAAGATTTCGAACGAGTCACCACTCGGCCAGGCCTTTCTCGGCAAAGGCAAGGGTGATAAAGTAGAAGTAACCACCCCCACCACCACCGTCAAGTACGAAATCCTTTCCGTGAACTAGTTCCGTGTTCGAACTGTGGAATTTTTAGTAAGGGTGCATATGCACCCTTTTCTTTTTTGTGAAACTATTTTCCAAATTATTTCTGACTCAATCTCTCGGTAGAGCGTTCCTTCTGGGGACACTTATGTTTTGGTTTGTTCCGGCGCCGGCGTCCGCAGTGGTGCCACCGGATTTTATTTTCAATATCGGTGCTCAAACAGTCCAATTCATTTCGTACGTGTCGGCTATCCTGCTCACGATTTTGGTAGCGACTTTCGAGTATGTGCGCTTGCACGTTGGATACGTGAAAGGACACAAGAAAATTATTACGGGTGGTATTATTGGCATCGTTATCGTAGTTTCCGGAATATGGTTTTGGCATGAGTCATATTTGCAGAAAGTAGCGTATGCGGATTGGCTCAGGGAGAGTGAAGAGCAAGAGCAGATTTTTCGTGAGAGCCAATCGAATGAATCCTTGAATCAAGTCAATCCGGCAGTGGATGATACGGTACAGCAAAGCGAAGATGCGACGTCAATGCAAGAATTGCCGCTTTTTATCACCAACGAAGAGTTTCAGAATATTCGAGAGGAACAGTCATTGGGAAACGACTATACTGTTCTCGATGCCCGAGAGGATATCGAATTTCAAAATGGCTTTTTTCCTGAGAGCCTGCATATTCGCTTTGCGGATTTGAGGGAAGGAAGATGGCGGGATCTCTCGCAGGAGAACCCTATTTACGTAATTTGTTGGTCTGGGATACGAGGGCAAGAAGTAGCTATCTTTCTGAGGGAGCGACACCTCAAGGCACAGTACCTCGAACACGGAGCCAGTGGATGGGTTGACTTTGGCGGTGCTTGGCAGGGCGAAATAAAATTTGGGGATACCTACACTGGGGATCGGTATCAGAAGGTTTTTACTACTGAAGAGACGAGACAGCAAGTGAAGAAAAA
>CAYNNJ010000034.1:0-8539 GCA_964398755.1 uncultured Bdellovibrionales bacterium | reverse complement strand
TGATTGACCACGAACACTTGAAAGCACGACTCCTAGAGGGTAAACCCCTTCGTATCAAACTCGGGATTGATCCGACGAGCCCGAACATTCACATTGGTCGTTCAGTGCCGTTATGGAAACTTCGCGATTTTCAAGATCTTGGTCATACGGTTGTCTTTATTGTGGGGGATTTTACTGGACAAATCGGTGACACCTCTGACAAAGAATCCGAGAGACCAATACTTTCGGAAAATGTGGTGAAGAAGAACATGGAAACATATCTGGCTCAGGCGTGGAAAATTCTCGATCCAAAAAAGACAGAAGTGCATCACAATTCCGAGTGGTTTTCGGAGATGAAATTTTGGAATATTGGACTTTATACAGATGCCTTTTCAGTTGCTGAATTTACTGCACGGGAAAATATCAAGAAGCGCATGGATGAGGGAAAGCGAGTATCTTTGAGGGAAATGCTCTACCCTGTTTTTCAAGGCATCGATAGCCTCAAGATAGAGGCGGATGTTGAGCTTGGTGGTACTGACCAGCGCTTCAATCTGTTGGCTGGAAGAAAGCTGCAGGCAGCATGGGGTGATGAGCCACAAGATATTCTCATGACCAACCTCATCCTTGGGACAGACGGTCGCAAGATGAGTTCGAGCTGGGGCAATACTATCAACCTCACTGATGAACCGAACGACATGTTTGGCAAAGTGATGAGCGTACCGGATAATCTCATTACCGATTATTTCGTTCACTGTACTCGGGTGCCGATGGCGGAAATTGGGAAGTTGGCGGAAGAGATGGTGACTGGCGGTAACCCACGTGATGCCAAGGTACGGCTGGCCAAGGAAATTGTGCGACTCTACCACGGCGACTCACTTTCGGATCAAGCGGAACAGTATTTTATTGAGACGTTTTCGAAAGGACATATTCCAACTGATATACGCGAGCATAAGGTAGAATGGTGTGAGCCTCTCAATTCATATCAGAATTTACAAGACTATATAGTTTCGGCCGGTTTAGCTACGAGCAGAAGTGATGCACGGCGTAAAATAGAGCAGGGTGGAATCTACATAGATGGAGTGAGGACTATTGATGCTCGTATTCTTACTAAGGACGACGAAGGAAAAGTGGTTCAAGTCGGCAAGAAAGATTTTGTGAAAATTGTTTTTTAGTCAAAACATTGAAAATTGGGTAGAATACACTCATGAAAGAACAGATTGAAAAAATTGGAGCCGAGGGTGAGGCGACCCTGGCGTCACTGGCCACTTTGGCGGAGCTGGAAACCTGGGAAGTGAATTTTCTGGGTCGTAAAAGTGAATTGAACACGCTCCTCAAGGGGTTGCGCGATTTGTCGCCTGAAGAAAAGAAAATTGTCGGTCCCTTAGGGAATAGTGCCAAGGGTCGACTCATCACCTTGTTTGACGCCAAGAAAAAGGAGCTCCTCGAAAAGAGTGTCGACTGGCAGGCTGAGGCGATCGATATCACAGCACCAGGAAGAAGTGTGCCTGTCGGACACCTAAATCCGCTCACTCGAGTGGAACATGAGATTGAGGATATCTTCACCTCGATGGGATTTGATATTGCTTCGGGCCCAGAGGTAGAAACAGAGCACTACAACTTTGATGCTTTGAACTTTCCCAAAGATCACCCGTCGCGTGATATGCAGGATACGTTTTGGGTAAAAAACGACCCTTCGACTGGGCTCAGGGTAAAAAAAACGCAGGACCGATATCTCCCACGTACTCATACTTCTGGGGTCCAGGTCCGCTACATGGAGAGTCACCAGCCGCCACTCCGGGTCATTGTCCCGGGGCGCGTGTTTCGCAATGAAGCGACCGATGCTACTCATGAGCATACGTTCTATCAGTTTGAGTGCCTCATGGTAGATGTCGAGGGAGCGGTGACCGTCGCGACCTTCAAGTACGTGGCGGAAGAATTTTTTAGCAAGTTTTTTGGTGAGCAGGTCCACATTCGTTTGCGACCGAGTTTCTTCCCGTTTACGGAACCGTCATTTGAATTTGATATCAGCTGTATCCTCTGTGGGGGTAAGGGCTGCACGACCTGTAAGCAGGCTGGCTGGATCGAGCTTGGTGGTGCCGGCATGGTCAATCAGCGTGTCTTGGAGGCGGCCGGCTACAAGCGAGGGCAGTACCAGGGTTTTGCCTGGGGCTTTGGGGTGGGTCGGATGGCTATGATGAAGTATGGCATCAATGACAACCGTTTGTTCCTCGGAGGCGACCTCCGCTTCATCCGTCAATTTTAAAACAGCTTCCTAAGCTTCTCTAGCTTCCTTGGCTTCACTAGCAAGTCCGTCGGAATTCCAAAAAAAGCTAACGAAGCTAATGCAGCTAAAAGCTAATGCAGCTACCATATGAAATACAGTTATCGATTTTTGAAAGAACTTTCCGGTACCAAGAAAAGTGCCGAGCAATTGGCGCGCCTCCTTATGGTGCATGCTTTTGAAGTGGAAGGAATTGAGAAATTCTCCCATGGTATCGATGATGTGGTCATCGGGCGAGTGGTGAGTCTCGTGCAGCATCCTGACGCCGACAAACTGCGGGTTGCCCAGGTAGAGGTGGGGAAGAAAGATATCCGGACGATTGTCTGTGGGGCGCCCAATATTGCCGAGGGTCAGCACGTAGTGGTAGCTCTGCCGGGAGTGAAGCTCCCTGGAGGTATCGAAATCAAAGTGGCCAAACTGCGCGGTGTCGAATCACACGGGATGATTTGTTCAGCCAAAGAACTCGGCCTCGGTGATGATCATACTGGGATACTCGTACTCGATACTTATGCACCAGTCGGAGCTTCTTTCGTTAAATGGGCAGGACTCGATGATACGATCATCGAGGTCAAGATTCTCCCAGACCGTGGTTCAGACGCACTCGCCTATCAGGGGATGGCTCGAGAAATTGCCGCTCTTGATGGTTATGCGCCGAGCTTTGGAGAAAAAACACAGAAGCCGGTCAAGGTACCTACCCCCAATCGTGCTCCCAAGGTAATCATCGGAGATAAAGTAGGGTGTCCGCGCTACGCTGGCCTCCTCGTCCGAGGAGTGACGGTCGGCCCATCGCCTCTGTGGCTACAGGTGCGTCTTATTGTTTCGGGACTCCGTCCCATCAACAACATTGTCGACGTAACCAACTATTACATGCTCCTTACTGGACAGCCGATGCATGCTTTTGATGCGGACAAAATTTCTGGCGCTCTCACGGTGAGACGAGCCAAGAAAAATGAGAAGCTGGTGATTTTGAATGGTGAAACCAAGAAACTCTCTCCGGATGATCTCGTGATAGCCGATACCAAGCAGGCACTGGCGCTCGCTGGAGTCATGGGAGGATTGTCATCCGCTGTCACGGCTGAGACCAAAAATATTTTTCTTGAGGTGGCCAATTTCGATGGTTCTTCGGTCCGTCGGACCAAGAATCGTCACAACCTCCCGACCGATGCCAGTTACCGCTTTGAACGAAACCTCGATCCGAATCTGGTTGGTGAAGCGCTCCGTGAAGTAGTAGCCATCCTCCCAGGCTTGTCCGGTGGCAAGATTGTCGGGGTCCGTGATGTCTATCCGAAGGAAGTCGTCCCGACCAAAATTACGCTTTCGCTCACTCGAGTTAATAACGTACTTGGAGTAAAGCTCCCGGTTTTTCAGGTGGTCCAACACTTGGCCCTCCTCGGTCTCAAAGTAAAAAAGATTGCCAATGCCGATGTGCTCATGGTGACTGTCCCGACCCGTCGACCGGACCTCCGCGATGAGTGGGACCTCATTGAAGAAATCGGTCGCATGCACGGCTATGACGGTATCAAGGCAACCGCTCCGCGACTGCCACTCTCTGCGAGTCCCAAAAATTCCGCCAAGCGCCTGGAGCGGACGACCAAGGAATACTTGGCCTCTGCCGGCTTTGATGAGCTCATGACCTATTCTTTCTACGGTGAGAAAGATATCACCGCGGCCCGTTTGCCATTACCTGCTCACGTTGAGTTGGAGAACCCGCTCAACCCAGAACAAAAATATCTGCGTCTCAGTTTGGTACCGCTCCATCTCCGCAAGGCGACTGAGAACCGACGTCATTTTGAGAGTTTTGATTGTTTTGAATGGGGGAAAGTCTTTGCCAAAGAGGCAAAAACCAAGCGACCGATAGAAATATCAGCCCTTTCACTTTTGTCCGTATCCGCCAAGCGCCACGAAAAGGGAAGTGGATTTTATGCGCTCAAAGGCAAGGTAGAGGCGCTGTTTATGGCTCTCCATATTGATACGACTGAGCTCGTGCTTGAACCGGCCCAGGATCATCCAGAAGTGCCGGCGCTCGCGATGCTTCACCCGACTCGGAGTGCCTGTTTTGTGGTGCGGGGTACTGTGATCGGCATGATCGGTGAGGTGCATCCAGCCGTCGAAAAGTCGTTTGGTCTCGATGGACGGGTGGCGGTAGCCGGTTTTGTGACCGGAGCCCTCGAGTCACTCCAAAAGACTGAAACTGTTTTTGCTCCGCTTCAGAAATTCCCATATGCCCTCCGTGATATTTCGCTCACTTTTCCTAAGAGCATGACCGTGAGCGAAGTCGAACGGTTACTCTCTCAAGCTGGCGCTCCGCTCCTCCAAAAAGCAGACCTCTTTGATATCTACGAGCAAGGCGATGACAAAAGTTTTGCTTTTCACCTCTCGTTTGGTGCTCCAGACCGGACCCTGTCGAGTACCGAAATGGACCGGGCGTTCGACCGCATCGTCGCCCTCGCGGCGGAGCACGGCGGTCGCCTCCGTGTGTAGCTACTCTCTATGATGAAAAGAATCGCTGAATATGGACTGTTGGCAGTCCTCGTTGTTGGCATTGCCTGGTTGTGGCAATCGGTACCACTCCCGTGCGAGCAACCGATTGAGTATTCCTTGGGTACTTTTGATGACCGCTTTGGTTTGAGCCAGGGCGATTTTTTGCATGAGGCGAGCCTGGCCGAGGCCCTTTGGGAGGGAGCGCTCGGGCGAGAGCTCTTTCGGTATGTGCCAGGGGCACCGTTTACCGTGAACCTCATTTTTGATGAACGACAGGAACAGACTATCGAGGGTCAGAAACTCGAATCATCTTTTGAGAAAACTAAGGATCTCCAGGGGACACTGGAGGAACAGCAATCAGCGATCCGCAAGCGTTATGAAGCGGCGGGACGAGAATACGAGCAGTCCCTCACGTCATTTAAGAAGCGACTGGATGCCTACAATCGTGAGGTAACCAAGTGGAACAAAGCAGGTGGAGCACCGCCCGAGACCTATGAAGAACTGGAGCAAGTATCAGGGGCGCTTTCGCGTGATCAGGATGCGCTTGAGGCGAAACGCCAAGAAGTAAATCGTCTCGCGGGGGAGGTGAACGCGTTTTCCAAGAAGCAGGTTGCGGTCGTAGAGGAGTACAATAGCCAGGTCGAGGAGTATACCCATCGGTACGGTGACCCGGGGGAGTTTGATCAGGGTGACTATGTCGGGACTGAGATCAATATCTATCAGTACGACGATATCCCGCATCTTCGGGCTGTGCTTACCCACGAGTTTGGTCATGCTCTCGGCCTCGCTCACGGTACTGATCCACAGTCCATCATGTATCACCTGATGGATGCCCAACCACTCGATCCAGTGACCCTCAGTGCCGAGGACAAGACGATGCTCGAGACTCAGTGTACTAAAACCGTCTGGGACGTCATCTGGGAGCGACTGGGACTGTTGAGAGGGCGGATGACAGCGGTTTCTGGTGAGTAGAGCACCCGTGTAAAATTCGTCTTTTTAGGGTACAGTAAAGGTATGAATCCCGTTAGAGCTTATGTTCTACTACGTTTACATTCTTCGAAGCCTAAAGACCAACAATTGGTATACTGGATATACGTCGGATTTGAAAAAGCGTTTTAAACAACATAATTCTTCTGAGTCAACTTACACGAGCAGTAGAGGACCTTATGAGCTCATATATTACGAAGCGTGTCAGAATGAAGTTGACGCTCAAGCACGAGAAAAATACTTGAAATCTGGAATGGGAAAGAAATTTATAAAGAATCGCTTAAAACGTTTTTTAGCTCTAACGGGATGAAGATAGCGCTAGTCCATGACTATTTGGTGCAGTATGGGGGAGCGGAGCGGGTGCTCCAGGCTTTTACCGAGCTTTTTCCCTATGCGCCGATTTACACCCTCATCCATGATGAACGGGCCATGCGCGGGCAGTTCGAGGGGAAACGTATCTATACTTCGTTTCTCCAGGATCTCCCGTTTTCTCGCAAGCGTCATCGGTTCTTCCCACCGCTCATGCCACTTGCCATCGAGGAGTTCGATTTTAGTCAGTATGATATCGTCCTTTCTGATTCGTCGAGCTATGCCAAGGGTATCATCACCCGGCCCGAGACACTCCACATCTGCTACATGCACACCCCGATGCGCTACGCCTGGGATGATTGCCAGAAATACACCCAGGATTTTGGTTTTCCCAATCTCATCAAAAAGCTGGTGCCGTTTTTCATGAGTCCGATTCGTATCTGGGACAAAGCGAGTGCTGATCGGGTCGACCGTTATCTCGCGAACTCGCAGTTTGTGAAGAAGCGTATCGCCAAATACTATCGCAAGGACGCCCTGGTCATCCATCCACCGGTCAATGTCAATCAGTTTTTTATCGCCAAGCCCGAAGAGCGCCAGGACTATTTCCTCATGGTGGGACGTCTCATCGCCTACAAGCGCCACGATATCGCGATTGAGGCATTCAACCGGCTCAAGCTTCCCCTCAAGATTATCGGGCGAGGTCCGGAAATGAAACGACTCAAGAAGCTCGCGGGTCCGACTATCGAGTTCCTTGGTCGAGTCCCGGAAGAGGATCTCCCGCGTTACTACGCCGAGTGCCGAGGCTTTGTGTTTCCTCAGGAAGAAGATTTCGGCATTGTCGCGATCGAAGCCATGGCTTCGGGGCGACCACTTATCGCCTATCGAGGTGGCGATATCGTCGAACATATGGAAGAGGGCAAGATGGGTGTCTATTTTGATACCCAGACGGCCGAGGCGATCGTTTCGGCGGTCACGACTTTTGATGAGAAACGCTTTGATCCTGAGTATATCCGGTCCAAGGCGCTTCGTTTTGACAAGGAGCGGTTTAAGGCTACAATGAAGGACTATGTAACAAATGCCTTAGACGAGCATTTGAAAAGCACAAAACAAAAAACACAAAGTCCAAATAATTCCCAAAACACAATCCCACAAACCACGCTGTAATTTTTTGATATTTTTGTTTTGAAAATTGTGCTTTGTTTGATTTTTGTGCTTTGATTATTGTGATTTGAAACTATATGGAACTCAGAGAAATTGTTGAGATTTTTAGAAAACAACGAAACCTCTATCTTGGCGTAGTGCTCGTATTTGTTTTTGTTGCTTGGCTGTGGCAGCGTGATCAGGGTGTGAGCTATCAGGCTACACTGCTCCTCAATATCGGTCGTGCCGGTGTGAGTGAGACGACTGATTACACGTACGATAGCTTCTATCGGTTGCAGGCCGATGAGCGGTTTGCTGATACCGTCGTGCGATGGCTCACCACACCACGGGTGGTGGAGGACATCTACTACGAGTCTCGTCTCAATCCCACCGGTCTTGATGCCAAGGCGCTCGGCGCTGTCTTTTCGGCCGGTCGACTGTCTTCTCAAATGATTACCGTGAAGTATAGCGGTTCCGATCCGAAGGTCCTCGAAGAATTGGCTCGCTCTGCCGTCACCGTCCTCAACCGCTACACCGACACGCTCAATACCGAAGCTCGGGAAAAGAGCTGGTTTGTGGTCATCGGGAGTGACCCAGTGATCCGAGAGCACCAGGTCACACTCGGACTGGCTCTCGGTGTCGGGTTGATTCTCGGTCTCTTTGTCGGGTTTTGGCTGGTACTCATACGACATTACTGGTCGGGCAAGAGGTAACAGAAACAAGCACCGGGCTCGGGTAAATGGCTGATTGATGATTGTCTCCATATGCGAATTGGTATAGATGTCCGCTGTTTGGCCGAAGGGAAGCGCACAGGAGTAGAAGAGTATACGCTCGGGCTCCTCAAAGAACTCTTTGCTCGTGATACAGAAAACGAGTATATTTTGTTTTTTAATGCCTGGCGTAAATCAGTCCCTGATTTTTCGTGGATTGAAGCTTATCCGCAGGTGACACTGCGGGTCTTTCGTTTTCCCAACAAGCTCCTCAACCTGGCTCTCTGGTATTTCCGCTATCCCAAACTGGATCTCTTACTGGGTGGGGTCGATATCTTTTTCCTCCCAAATCTCAATTTTGCGGCGGTCTCTCGGGACTGTCGGCTGGTCGTGACGGCTCATGACCTCTCGTTTGAACTTTTCCCGGAGACGTTTTCATGGAAACAGCGACTCTGGCACTACCTCATTGATTTTCGGCGTCTGGCGAGGAAGGCCGACCGGGTAATCGCCGTGTCTCGCTCCACACGGGCGGACCTTATGACTGAGTATGGGGTGACTGATGATCGGATCGTGGTGATACCAAGTGGCGTGGACCCTCGCTTTGCGCCGATGGATCGGAATTCACCCGAGCTCATGCGGGTGAAGGAGAAGT
>CAYNNJ010000033.1:1482-8714 GCA_964398755.1 uncultured Bdellovibrionales bacterium | reverse complement strand
GACGATATCACCTGGGAGGAGAAGCGTATCACCCGGGTCAGCCACGCGGATACGTGACATCATCTGACGGATGATTACTTCGATGTGCTTGTCATTGATGGCTTCACCCTGCGTCGCATAGATCTCTTCGATTTCACGAATGATGTAGCGATGCACGGCCTCTTCACCCATGATGGTAAAGAGTTTGCGGAGGTCGAGGTGACCTTCGGAAAGCGCCATACCGACTGACACGAGATCTCCTTCTTTGACCTTGAGGGTAACGTTCTGTGGGACCTGGTACTCGTGTTCCTTGCGGTCATTGTCGATCACGGTAATCTTGACCACCTTGGCACTGTCACGAGCAATGGTCTTTACCTGACCATCCACCTCAGAGAGGATACCTTCGGTCTTCGGAGTACGGGCTTCAAAGATTTCTTCGACACGTGGGAGACCCTGAGTAATATCTGATCCAGCCACACCACCGACGTGGAAGGTACGCATCGTAAGCTGGGTTCCTGGTTCACCGATAGCCTGGGCGGCCACCACACCGACGGATGCCCCGAGCTCGACGAGAGCGCTCCGACCGAGGTCGATACCGTAGCAGAGACGACAGACACCACGGCGTGACTTACAGGCGACGAGCGAACGAATCTTGACCTTGGTAATAGCCTTGTTCGCTTCGACGACTTTGCCTTGTTCACGATTGATAAGGACGCCCTTCTTGACGAGGACTTCTTTGGTCTCTGGATCCTTGATCGCTTCGACGGTCACGCGACCTTCGATACGACTGCCGTAGTTCTGACCAATGGCATCAGAGTCTTCACGGTAGAGGTAGGTTCCTTCAGTATCCGCACAGTCTTCTTCCCGGACGATGATGTCCTGAGACACATCGACGAGACGACGAGTGAGGTAACCGGCGGTTGCGGTACGGAGGGCGGTATCAGCCATACCCTTACGCGCACCGTGAGTCGAGATAAAGTATTCAAGAACGTTGAATCCTTCCTTAAACGAGCTCTTCACAGGAAGTTCGATCGTTTCACCAGTCGGACCAGCCATGAGACCCTTCATACCGGTCATCTGTACGACGACGGATTCCGATCCACGAGCCTTGGAGTAAATCATGGCGTAGACAGGACCCTCTTTGTCGAGGTGGAGACGGACGGCATCGGTAATCTTGTTCTTGGTTTCGTTCCAGATTTCGATCACCCGGTTCTTGCGTTCATCGTTCGTGAGGAGTCCCATGTTGTACTGGTTCTTGACCTCAGTGATGCGCACTTCAGCGGCGGCCACGAGACCAGCCTTTTCTTCGGGGACGATCAAATCGTTCATACCCCAGCTGATAGCGGACTTCGACGCGGCCTTAAATGTCAGGTCCTTCATCCGGTCAGCAAACTTGGCGGCTTCGTCCTGACCGAGGGTTTCTAGGATACGCGACATGAGTACCTTCAAGTCCTTCTTGGTCATTTCTTCGTTCACGAAGCGGAGGCTCTCTGGGAGGATGTCATTCAAAAGAATGCGACCAACCGAGGTCTCAATGAGCTTACCCTGAAACGATAGTTTCACTTTGGCGTTCACCGAGACGATACGGTTCTGGTAGGCGAGGATGGCTTCATCCATGGTTCCAAACGCCTTACCTTCCCCTTTCTGACCGTCCTTGAGGTGGGTCAGATAGTAGGCACCGAGTACCATATCAAGCGTCGCCGAGACAATCGGTTCTCCAGAAGCAGGCTTGAGTAAGTTCTTGGACGAGAGCATGATGGTCGCACTTTCGTGACGAGCCTGATCGGTGAGCGGAACGTGAACAGCCATCTGGTCACCATCGAAGTCGGCATTGAAGGCGCTACACACCATCGGGTGAAGACGGATCGCTTTTCCTTCAATGAGAACTGGCTGGAAGGCCTGAATCGACAGACGGTGAAGGGTCGGGGCGCGATTCAGGAGCACATAGTGGTGCTCAATGATTTCGTCCAAGATTTCGTAGGCCTCTTCGGTCTCAGCATCCACCATCCGACCAGCGGTACGCACGTTGTGAGCGTATTCCTTGGTGATAAGCTTGTTGATAATGAACGGCTTGAAGAGTTCGAGAGCCATTTTCTTAGGCAAACCACACTGGTGAAGCTTGAGCTTCGGTCCCACGACGATAACGGAACGTCCTGAGTAGTCGACACGCTTTCCGAGCAGGTTCTGACGGAACCGTCCCTGCTTCCCCTTCAAGGCATCAGCAAGCGAGCGGAGGGCTCGGCGCTGACCAGTCGAGGCAGCCGTCGAGGCCTGTCCCCGACGAGCGGAGTTATCAAAGAGGGCATCCACCGCTTCCTGAAGCATACGCTTTTCGTTGCGGGTGATGACTTCTGGAGCACCAATCGACATGAGTTTCTTCAATCGGTTGTTGCGGTTGATGATGCGACGGTAAAGGTCGTTTAGATCAGAGGTCGCAAATCGGCCACCATCAAGCGCCACCATCGGACGGAGATCTGGTGGGATAACTGGGATAGCGGTCGGGAGCATCCATTCGAGACGAAGGTTGGCCTTTTCAAATCCTTGGTACACCTTGAGCCGCTGGAGGAGTTTCTTCTGATCGACGGACTCGTCCGTGGAGAGTTCCTCCTTGAGCACCTTGACCTGAGATGGGATATCAATCTTCTCCAAGATCTTCCTGATCGCTTCGGCACCGATACCGGCAGTAAAGATCTGACCAAAGCGTGAAGAGAGGTTAAAGTATTCGACTTCAGAGAGGATCTGGTACGGGCGGACGTTCTTGATGTCCTCCTTGGTATCACGATACTGAGCCTTCAATTCCTCAAGGTCCTCTTCGAGTTTCTTCTCATTCTTCTCGGCAGCCTTCATTTCCTTCTGCTTGCTCTTGTATTCCTTTTCGAGGGCTTCGAGCGACTGGGCCTTCAGTTTCTCATCAACACTCATGATGATGTACGAGGAGAAGTAGATGACGCGCTCGAGATCCTGTGGGGAAATACCCAAGACGAGGCCGATTTTGGACGGCACACCGCGGAGGAACCAGATGTGAGACACCGGAGTGGCGAGCTTGATATAGCCCATGCGTTCACGGCGGACAATAGCGCGGGTCACTTCGACGCCACACTTATCACAGACGATACCGTTGTAGCGGATGCGTTTGTACTTGCCACAATAACACTCCCAGTCCTTCGACGGTCCGAAGATTTTTTCACAGAACAAACCATCTGGTTCGTAACGCTGAGTGCGATAGTTGATGGTTTCCGGCTTGGTCACCTCACCGTTTGACCAGTTGAGGATCTGATCCGGGCTCGCAAGCGTCAGTCTCACGCTGTCGAAATCGCTCACCTTTGTAATGTTTTCCATAGAATTGTGATTGAGTGGATGAAAGGGTGTTAGACAGTTTCGACAGGAAGCATTTCCTCCGTGTCCTCTTCTTCTGTCCGCGCCCCCTTCAATTCGACATTGAGACAGAGACCCTTCAGTTCATTCACGAGAACGTGGAACGACGCTGGCAGGTTTGGACTCTTGATCGGTTCGCCCTTGATGATCGACTCATACGCCTTGGAACGACCCAAGACATCATCGGACTTGATAGTAAGCATTTCTTGCAAGGTATAAGCAGCACCGTAACCTTCGAGGGCCCACACTTCCATTTCACCGAAGCGCTGACCACCGAACTGTGCCTTCCCACCGAGCGGCTGCTGGGTAATGAGGGAGTAGGGTCCGATGGATCGCATGTGGAGCTTGTCTTCAATCAAGTGGTTCAGTTTCATGATGTACATGACACCGACGGTCGAATCGTTATCAAACGGTTCACCGCTCTTACCATCGACGAGACGAATCTTGCCGTTCTCAGGGAGACCAGCCTTCTTCAATTCCTCTCGGATATCCCCTTCTGAGACACCATCGAGAGCAACCGATGCGACCTTGTACCCCTGCTTCATCGCGGCCCATCCGAGGTGAGTCTCGAGGATCTGACCGATGTTCATTCGCGATGCAATACCAAGCGGGTTCAGGATAACGTCAACCGGGGTTCCATCAGGGAGGTACGGCATGTCTTCGGCTGGAGCCACCATCGAGATGACACCCTTGTTTCCGTGGCGTCCGGCGAGCTTGTCACCGACCGAGATCTTGCGCATCTGAGCGACCGAGACCTGGATCTGTTCGAAGACTCCCATCGGGAGTTTGTCACCGCGTTCACGGGAGAATACTTTCACATCGACGACCTTACCGTGTTCACCGTGTGGGAGGTAGAGCGACGAATCTTTCACGTCACGTGACTTCTCACCAAAGATGACACGGAGCAAGCGCTCTTCAGCCGTGAGGTCGCCTTCGCCCTTTGGAGTAATTTTCCCGACCAAGATATCACCCGAAGATACTTCAGCACCAATCCGGATGATGCCACTTTCGTCGAGGTTCTTGAGACGGTCTTCACCGATGTTCGGAATATCACGGGTAACCACTTCCGGCCCAAGCTTGGTGTCACGGACATCAATCGAGAAATCTTCAATATGGATCGAGCTCCAACGGTCCTGCTGGACGATTCGCTCCGAGACGACGATAGCGTCTTCGTAGCTGAATCCTTCCCAGGAAACGAACGCGACCACCATGTTCTGACCCAGGGCCAGTTCACCATGATCTGTCGAAGCACCGTCAGCGAGGAGGTCGCCCTTTGCCACCATCTGGCCCTTCGCCACGCGAGGGACCTGGTTCATCGAAGTAAAGGCGTTTGATTTCTCAAAGCTCTGGAGGAGGTATTCGGTATCAATGTGATCCTTCTTGGCCCCGGCTGGAGCGTCAGAACGGACGATGACCCGATTGGCATCCACCGCGATCACTTCTCCGGCGTGGAGAGCGAGTACTACCTGACCCGAGTCACGAGCAGCCTTGTCCTCGATACCGGTACCGACGATTGGGGACTGAGGGATAACACAGGATACTGCCTGACGTTGCATGTTCGAACCCATGAGAGCACGGTTAGCATCATCATGTTCAAGGAATGGGATGAGGGCGGTAGCAATCGAAATACACTGCTTCACGGAAACATCGATATAGTCGAGCGCATCAGCTTCGATGGTTTCCGGGTGACCCTTCACACGAGCACCAACCATGTGTTCGTTGATGTTCCGGTGATCATCGAGCGAGATACGGGCATGAGCGATGACCTTCCTGTCTTCGACGATGGCATTGAGATATTCGATATCGAGCGTCACGAACGGCTTTACTTTGACCGTTTCGCCCTTCTTTTCTTTGGCCACTTTCTCAGCGGTTTCAAGCGTGAGTTTCTCCCCCACCTTGAATCCAGCCACCGCTTCCGCGAGGATGCGATGCTCGAGCTCCTCCTTGGTAGCGGAGACTTCTTTTTTCACCACGAGGTAGGGAGTTTCGAGGAAGCCGTATTCGTTCACCCGAGCATAGCTTGCGAGGTGACCAACGAGACCGATGTTCGGACCTTCCGGAGTCTCAATCGGACAGATACGACCATAGTGACTATGGTGCACGTCACGGACTTCAAAGCCGGCGCGCTCACGGGTGAGTCCACCGGGACCCATAGCCGAGAGACGGCGCTTGTGCTCAAGTTCGGCGAGTGGGTTCACCTGGTCCATGAACTGGGAGAGCTGGGAGCTTGAGAAAAATTCTTTGACCGAGGCTGCGACCGGACGCGGGTTAATAAGCTGTCCAGGGACGACGGTATCAGGATCACAGGTACTCATGCGGTCCTTGATGTTACGCACCATACGATACATACCAACCCGGAGCTTGTTCTGGATGAGTTCACCGACGGCCCGCACGCGACGGTTACCGAGGTGGTCGATATCATCAGCCTTGGCATCGACGTCGTTATTGAGACGGATGACTTCTTTCACGATGAGGACGAGGTCGTCGGTGTTGAGGATCCGGTTTTCTTCGGTGTCAGCGCGTTCAATCGAGAGACGCTGGTTCAAGCGGTACCGTCCGACGGAGCCGAAGTCATAGCGCTCAAAGTTGAAAAACATGGCGTCGATCATCTGCTTGGCGTTTTCCTCGGTAGCGAGGTCGCCTGGACGGAGACGCTTGTAGACTTCACGGTAGGCCTCACCCTGATTGTGGGAAGGATCCTTCAAAAAGGTGTTCTCGATAAAGTGGGTTTCGGCAGTGTCTGTATCAGCGAATTCAGCGCGGATACGCTTGTCATCAAAACCAAACGCCTTAAAGAGGGCCGTAATCGGGAGCTTCCGCTTGCGGTCGATTTTGACAGAAATAACACCATCGAGGTCGGTTTCGATTTCGAGCCAGGCACCACGATTCGGAATAATCTTGGCTCCAAAGAGCTTCTTGCCCTTCTGGTAGTCCATGGTAAAAAAGACGCCGGGAGAGCGGATAAGCTGTGAGACCACCACACGCTCGACACCGTTGATGATAAAGGTCCCGCGCTCGGTCATGATGGGGAAATCACCGAGGTAGATCTCCTGTTCCTTCACTTCACCGGTCTTTTTCATGAGCAGCGTCGCCTTAGCGCGGAGCGGGGCTTCGTAGGAAATGTTCTTGTTCTTGGCGATGAGGGCGGGATACTTGGGCTCATCGAGATAGTAGTCCGTGATGGTGAGCTCGAGGTCCTTACTCGTAAAGTCTGCAATCGGATTGATTTCCGAAAACAACTCCTTGAGTCCCTTGTCCCAGAACCACTGATAGGAATCCTTCTGCACCTCAATGAGGTCCGGAAGGGAAACCGTAATACGATTATTGAAAAACCGACGCTTGGTAAGCGATGACTCCTTACCGAAGCTCTCTTTGACACGCAATGCCTTGTCTTTGGTGGACATAAAAAGACACTCACGGGCACTCTCCTTGCTGAAACAAGTAGGGCCGATGAGATTATCGGATAAACTATTCAATTATGGATAGGAGGTGGATCCGCTCCATTGGGTTGGAAAATGTTAGCTTTGCTTTTGAGAGCCGTCATTTTCTTCTCGGTCTCGCCGTAGACCTTGCACCCAAAAGGCGATTCGAGGCTAGAAAAGTCAGTCACTTTACGCTCCGAGGTATCCAGGGACGTTCTGGCCCTTTCGGAGAGTCAATGCACAGTACGCTTGAGTCTATCAGTGTTTATATTTGATGTCAACCCCGCACCATTTCTAAAATGTATCGTCTTATTTCGCTTGTTCAAGCCGATAGGCGGCTACGCCTCAAAACTTTCCTTTGTCAGAAGTGTACCTTGGAAATGGTGCGGGGTCAAATGGGAACGAAAAAACGGCTCTTTAAGGGCCTCAGTCAAGAAAAATATTTGTTTTTTTATT
>CAYNNJ010000033.1:0-1472 GCA_964398755.1 uncultured Bdellovibrionales bacterium | reverse complement strand
CAAGGTACTTCACATGAGGTAACCCTCTTACTTCCGCTTCACACCAAAAGCATACACCTTTTTCAGGGTTTCGGCAATCCGAGTCGAGGTGTAAACGTCGGGCAAGTCTGACTCAACCACGAAATCCTCCACTGCTTCGGGCTTGAGCCCCTGCTCTTTCAGCATGTCCGCAAGCGCCTCAAAAAGCTTCACTCCCATATCCCGCGCTTCCGGCCACGACCGAACCGTCACCTCAATATCATCTTTAAGGAGCGCCAGCTGAGATTTCTCTTTTTCTAATTTTAATCGAAATATATAGGTCATAATATAACTATAGCGTGAATCCGCCAGCTGGCGGACTAATTTTCAATTTACAATTTCCAATTATTCAATATCAAAATTCTCAAAAGCTCTCATAAATAGTATCTCATTTCCCAAGAAAAGAAAAAAGCTACCTGTTCAAAACCGAGTAGCCTTTGTGTGCGGGAATCCCGCGGAAATGTACCGCGAATGATAGCGGCTTGGCAGCCGTTGCTGACCTATTTCTTTTCGTATGCTGCTTCGTGATGGCTAGCCTCAGCACAGCGGGTAAAGCAGCGCTTTCGCTGTCTTTCCGTCGACTTGAGCTGGACTACTTCATCAGACAAGCTATTCCTCCTGCGACGAGTACGACGAAAATACCTGCGAGGTATTTCCATCCGTGCCAAAGAAAATGCCAGTAAATGGCGTCAGAAATTTCTTTCGGGTCCACGTCTGTCCTTTCAATGAGGGCTGTTTCTCCAGCCGAGCTTGTAGGAAAGTCTATTGCCTGGTCCGTGCACCATCAGATAGAAAGCTAACGGTATCAGGTAGTAGATCAAAGGTAGCTGCACTCCCGCAATTGCCAGAATTACAAACGAGGCAATGAGGAAGTCAAACTTTTCAACCCACAACTTTCCACCAGGCGATATACCGCGTAGTCTCTTGAAAAAGGATTTGATCCAATCTCCGACCGGGGCCCCTATACCGAAGCAGAGTCCAAGCGTCCACCATGTGACATCAGGGTATCCAGCTGGATAGTAGAGCCGACTCTGGAGGTAGGCAACAAGCATGGCTCCTGCTATTGCAGCAGGAAGGGCCATCCATGTCTTGTTTGGTCCCAAGTATTTCATTGAGACTGTTTTCGTTCCACCAGGTAGCTTCCTCGCGAAGCCGGGACACACATTTGCAACATACCCTGGTAGCGAAAACCACCACGGTAACAAGATGTAGTGAAGAATCGTTTCCAAGGCATTACTCCTTTCCAGGAACATGAGTCCACAAGGACACTACAGCTACTTTATACTCTACATCGTCTCATTACAATGAACATTTCCCTTTGATGCCGGGACATGAGGCGTTCGCAAGCTTTTACCTACGAAGTAAAATTATTCACCTTTTTAATAAGATTGTCAATAATAACGTTATGGTTCAATACCTTGGAATCACGTACCCTAGATTCCAAGCCTATGTAT